>NZ_KV827965.1:0-27258 GCF_001836265.1 Corynebacterium sp. HMSC036E10 | reverse complement strand
GTGCCGGTCAGAGCGTTTTCCGAAATTTCGGCCGGTTTTCCCAGAAACGCCGTGAACTGGGGTTACGCATATCGAGACCTGCATATGAAGCCTGGAGAGGCAGCACGGGAGCCGGTACGCTCGTCGCCATGACTCAGCCAACCCGCAGCGCATCGCTTCACGACGACACCACCACCGACCGCCTCACCCAATCCGCCATCGCCGGCGCCCTGATCGCGGTACCCGACTACGTCCGTTCCACCCCGGGTCGCATCTTCGCGTGGACGGCGATCCTCGGCGCGTACGCGACGGCGGTGGCGAAGTTCGACACCGTCTACGAAGACACCGACCACGACGTCACCGCCAAGGTGGAGGAGAAGCCCGACACCACGAACCCGAAGGTCACGTGGGGGCTGTTCGCCGGGGGGATCGCGCTGAATGCGCTGGGCCTGCGCCTGCACGTTGTCATCCAGACGAAACTCGCCCACGCACTGGAGCGCCGCGGGGTAAAGAAGCCGCACACGTTGCTCGGCGCCGCATTCGCAGCGGTGATGTTCGCGGCGCTCGAGGGTGCCGCGCGGGTCAGCCTGCGCTAGCGCTGCCTATCGACGAACGCTCGCCCCACCAATAGCTCCCTCACCGGCTCCTTCTCACCGAAGACGTAGAACCGGGCCAGCAAGTCGTTGAAGTGCTCGGCGACTGACGGGTCGTCCTCGTCGAAGGGGACCGTAAGGAGCAGGCTCGACCCCTCGCCGAGGAGGTAACTGTTCGCGGCGAAGATAGCGGTGCGCTTGTTGCCGTCTTCGAAAGGCTGCGCGCGGGCAATCTCGAGAAACAGGTCGACCGCTGCGTCTTTACTGGTGTCGCTATTGAGCGCCTCGGTTATCAGCATGTCCAATGCCTGCTCCGACACAGCCGGCGGCTCGTGGCGACCGTAGCGGGTGCGCACGCCGATGCCCTGGTCGTTAGTACGCAAACTGCCCGGGTTGAGCGCGGCGCTTCGCGTCAGTGTGGCGTTGATCCGCCGCAGGTAAGAAGCACTTATGGGAGTTGCGGTGTTGCTAAGGATGAACTCGCCGGCTGCCTTGAGATCCTCGAGCAGGGCGAGGTCACCGCGGCCGCGCACGCCGGTGGTGTCACCGGTTTCGAGGAAACGACCCGTGGCGGGCCTGCTAGTGGAGAGGTTGTCGAAGACGACACCCGCGGTGAAGATGACCTCGAGAAGTTGGCCGACGTTCATGGGGGCCTCCCGGTTCCGGCGGTTGGGGTTGATGGGATCGAGTGTAGGGGGCGGTTAGTTACTGAGCGCGCCGCAAGTCCGACACTTCGCGGTGGCGGGCTCGCTCTCGAATGTTCGCAAGCCGCTCCTGCGCAACAGAGTCATGGGACTGCCTCCAACGCAGGTACGTGTCCTGCAGGTTCAGCCACAGCTCTGCCGAAGTTCCCAGCGCCGCCCCGACGAGGGCTGCTGATTCTCTCGTGAGCTCGTGTTGCCCTGAAATCAACGCTTCCACAAACGTCGTTGGCTGGGCCAGGATTTCTGCAAAGTCTTCTTTGCTCCAGCCACGCGCTTCCAATTCTTCGGCCAGGTAGTCTCCGACCGGAAAGGCTTCGGCCAGTGGTTGAGTAGTCATCGTTCACCTCCCATTAGTGGTAGTCGACCATCTCGATCACAACTACGATGCGTCTATCTTCATCTGTCTCAAACCGAATGACAAGGCGAAATTGCCTGTTTAATCGAATCGATGAGGTACCGACTCGATCGCCTCGAAGTTGCTCGAGTCTTAAGGACTTCAGCGCTCGCAAATCTCTTTCGTCACTGACATTTGCAAGTACCTGAATCTTGCGACGAAAGGCTCGCACCAGCTCGGGAGACCAACGCTTTGGCTGGAACGTTGAATCTTCGGCAAGGCGTTTAAGGATCTTGTCTTCGAAACGAATTCTCACGCAGGCCATGACTCCGTCTGGTGAAAACACCGGCCGTTTGAGAACTTGCCTAAATTACGCGTTGGCCCGCTTGCCCACCCTTTTCTCCCCATGAGAAGAAGTGTAGAGAGCGATCTACGGTCTGCATAGCCTCTGCCTGCTCATTTGAGTGAACACTTCCCCGCGGAAAACCGCACCAAACGAATAAAGTGCTAAACAAGCAGCGCTTGGGGGTTCACACGCAAGACGCGCCGATGCTGGCGACCTCGCCCGACTAGAGGAACCGGCCTTCGCGAGCTGGCTGGTGGACAGGTCGTCGAAGACGACACCCGCGGTGAAGATGACGTCGCGGAGCAGCGTGACGTTCATGGGCACCTTCCGGGACAGCGACGAAGACAGACAGCACCGAGTGTAGGGGGCGGATGCGGGGGTCAGTTACTCCTCGTCTGGCAGTGGCTCACCGTATCCGGTGAGAAGGCAGAGTTTCGAAAGGTTGTTGTAGATCTCGATACGTTCCGCCTTGAACTTCCAGCACAACGTGCCGAATAGGTCGCCAGGGTTCACGCCTTCTTTGCTTTTGGCCACGAACAGGTGGGCAAGACGGTTGGCGAACTCTTGGTCGTGCCCCTCCACGGTTGCTCCGCCGCCCGCTGTTCTGCGGTCGGTATAGATAACGTTCCACCCGCCGTTGGGCGACTCGATAACCGCAACCTCACCACGACCCGAGACAAGACCATATGGAAGATAACCAGCCATTGCTTCTCCTCGTGACGCTGACCTGTAATCGTCTCGGCCCGCGTCGCTTCGGCTAGTACAACTTGTTGGTGCCGCCATCGACCATGAGGGTTTGGCCGGTGATGTAGCGGGCGTCCTCGCTGAGCAAGAATGCAACGACCGGGGCGACGTCTGTATCTGGGTCTCCGAAGCGGCCGAGCGGGATGCGCTGCAGGGACTGCTGGTAGAGCTCCGGGAATGCCTCGGACCACTTTTGTACGCCCTCGGTTAGCGCCATCGGGCCGACGACGTTGACGCGAATGTCGTCGTTCGCCCACTCGTTGGCTACCACGCGTGACAGGCCGCGGATCGCTTCCTTAGCTGCTGCGTACGCCGCCTGGGTGGGCTGGCCGACAATGCCGGCGCCGGAGGCAAAGTTCACGATCGCGCCACCGTTGTCTTTAAGGTGCGGGTAGGCAGCAAGCATGAAGTTCTTGGTGGCCTCGAAGCCGGTGCCGAAGGACAGATCCCAGTCCTCCTGTTCCAGATCGCTGAATGGCTTTTGTCGCGACGCGTGTGCGTTGTTGACCACGCCGGTGAGCTTGCCAAACTTCTCCACCGCAAGCTCCACGGCCTTCTGTGCTGTTTCCGGTTTGCTTACGTCGCCGTTGAGGAAGACGACGTTGTCGCCGAGGTCGTTCTCGAGGGCGGCGCCGGCGTCGTCGTTAATGTCTACGGCCACAACCTTGGCGCCGCGTGCGACGAGAGTGCGCGAGATTGCCCCGCCGATACCTGCCGCGCCGCCGGTGACCACGGCGACCTGATCCTGCAACTGCGTGTTCATATCTTGAGTGCTCATGAACCCGAGTGTAGGGGCGGATTGGCGAGGTTACCCGTGCCTCCACGCAAGAAATGTGTCTTGCAGATTGAGCCACAGCTCTGCCGAGGTACCACGTGCTGCTCCGACCAGCTCAGCGGATTCCCGCGTAAGCTCCCGCTCGCCCGAGATGATCTCTTTAACAAAGCGCGTCGGCCGTCCCATGATCGCGGCGAAATCTGCTTCGCTCCAACCACGTTCTTCTAATTCCTCCGCGAGGAAATCTCCCACTGGGAACGCTTCTGCCAAAGGTTGAGTAACCATTGTTCACCTCCGTCAGTGGACCATCGGAGGACCGTCAGTGGACCTCCAGTGGCCACTGACGATACCGCCGCTACGCGGGCCGCATCCCCCAACTGCTGAACCGGTGCCGGTCTACCGCCTCCTCCACGGCATACACCATGTCCCGAAGGGCACCGTACCCCGCGAGCTTCGCCTCCAGGTCCACGATCAATTGCAGGCCATCGACCCACATCTCCATAACCACGCGCGGTTCCGCCGTCCCCGGCGCGAACAGCGGCAGCGGGAAGTACGCTGAGCCGGAGTCTTTACCGATTTCACTGCCATCCACCTCGCTGCATTTGTAGTTCAGGCCCATCTCTGCCAGGCCGTCACCAGCCAATTCAGCGCTAGGTTCTGGGAACTCAACCTCTCGGATTTCCACCCGCATCGCGCGATCCGCCTCGTCCGCATAGGAGAGAGGTTGCGGCAACACGCGTGAGATGGTGTCGCAAATCGGCCCCATCATGTCCAGACGTCCGGCGTCGTCGCATTCCCGCGCGGAGATCGCGAGCCCGTATACGCCAGCAAACCGCAGTTCGTGCGCGAGTGCCTCCCCGCTGATCTCCACCATCAACCTGGCCGCCGAACCCGCTGATTCGACGGTTGTCGCCTGCCGCATCAGCAGCAGCAGCGGCAAGCCAGCCATCAAAACGATGCCTGCGAGGTGCTCAGCCACCTCACCTGCTTCCGGCTGCTTCATACTGACCGTCCGACGCTTTCTGGCCGCCCGATTCAGTCCGGCAACAACCGCGTGCCCAAGCTCCCGCCCGGAACCGTCAATCTCACCGAATCGGTTCGCAACAATTATCCGGCCCCCAACGTGCGTTCCCGCCGCTTTGGCCCCAATTTTCCAAGTTTTCATCCCCATGCCCGGCAGCCTACGTCGCACCCCGCGCGAGCACAGCCCCTCACGTGCTCATTTCAGTGGACATCCGCCTACCGACGCACCAAAGGTTTTCTCACTACAAACAGTTGGTGAACACCCAATTGTCCGCAATGCGGAGTTGTTAGAGCCAGTCTGCGCCCTTGTCATCGAGATCGACCATGGCGGCCCACCACAGTCATATGCAGGTAGCTCATCCGCAGCATTTGACCCCGCCGATTCCTCAGACCGCCTCAGTGTCTGACGGAGGTCGTTCTTTTCAGCCGCTAACTTGGCTGCCTCGAGAATGTCCGAGAAGAGATTGATGGAGGTGCTCATGCCGAAGATACCATTAAGCGTCAACGCTTCAGGCAATAGCTCCATGCCCGGCAGTTTCAAAACTTGGCGGCCTCAAACAGTTGGTGCGTACCTACTTGTCCGCAATGTGGAGTCCGCAAGGGGCGACGCTCAAAATCGCCCCAGCTCGTCAGCTCTATGCACGACGGGTTCAAGGTCGTACCCGAGCACGGCAAGAACGTCGATCACCTTGCCGATCTCCGCCGTCGGCTTACCGTGCTCCAGCTCCCGAAGGAACCGGTCCGACACGTCGGCAAGCTCGGCGACCTCCAGTTGGGTCAGCCTCCGCTCCTTACGCTGGGCGCGCACAAAGCTGCCGAGTGCCTCTATGTCCACGTGTCACGTCTCCTCGCTGACCGTATGCTGTTACGGAACGTTCGCACCGAATCTGTTCCTATAGGCCGTGAGGTTAGCGCAAAACAGCGCATTTCGGTGTGTTCGCTCCGACTTGGAGGCAAGCGCCCTCAATTTCAGATCGGCACGTTCGTTTCGCCGAGGGCAAGCTCGCAGGGTGGCCTCGGCCGCATACACGCAGCGATCTGCCTATCTACGCACCGGCTTAGCCCAGCGGCGCGTAGCCAAAGTCACCGCGCTGCACCTGACTGCGGGCATTCGGGTCGAAGGTTGCGCACAGGGCTGCCGCCACGTAGCGCACACCGCCTGCCGGCGAAGAGGAGCCGACGCGCTCGGCGCAGTTCTCCAGGGCTGGCAGGCCGATACTCTCCCCGGGCGAAGTCATGGAGAAGAAAGACGCGGCCATCATGGTGTTGCCATCGGCGCGCACGTATTCCGAAGAGCCCTTAATAGCTTGCCAAGCAATCGCCCCGACGGGATCGGTGCGGAACTGGTCCCGCTCAGTAGGGGTCAGCTCGGCGTTAGCAGCAGGCACGGACAGTGTTGTGATGAGTAGTGCTGCTGTTGCAGCAAGGAGAGGAAGCTTTTTCATAGGAACACTCTATCTCCCGCGCCACAGTTCTTCTTGGCATTGCCGACCCCGGCTTAACTGATGGCGCTGCGCAACTGTCGAATCTCGGCAGGCCCCACACGGCGCAATGCGGAGTCCGCACGGGATGACGCATCGACGACCTCTACCACCTCAAGCTGAGTCAGGATTACGCTCAACCCAAGCGGAGCTGGACGAGTTCATCGAGAACACCAACCTCATCATCAGCGCTCTAGGCGTTTCCGCTTTCCAGCCGAAGGCAACTTCGTCGAAGTCTCGCACCTCGACCAACACGGCTTCAGCTTCGGCGCGCCCGAGCGACGACGAAGAACCGATCTTCGAGCTCACCGTTCTCAGCCAAGGTGTTCAAGGCTTGGGCCAGCGCACCACTTCCGGTTTCCTCGTCCTCGAGGGATCCACGTTGCGGCCGGAGCTGCGTCCCAGCGCCCCGCGAGGGGTCCACGCTACCCGGGAGCGCTACGCGGACCAGATCCAGGACAACACGCTGACCTCAGACTTGGAGTTCACCAGCCCGTCCGCCGCAGCGGCGTTCCTGGTGGGCGGTGCAGCAAACGGCAGAACGATGTGGCACCTGCAGGATGAACCGTCCACCACGCTCGCAGCCTGGGAAGACCGCGAGGGGGACGAAGCCGACCAGCAGGCAGTGCTGCCCGAGCCGCCCGAAACCCCCTAACCCTCCGGAAGCAGCTCCGACCGGTCGCCGACGGTTGTGATCACGAGTTCGTCGCGGGCTCGAGAAGCAGCGACGTACAAAAGCGATCGTTCGCGCTGCAGGGCTTCGCGGGCATCGGCTTCAGAGAGGTGCTTGAGGCGGTAGCGCACCGGCATGATGTCTTTGCCCACGCCCATGAGGATGACGTGGGTGAATTCCAGACCTTTGGCGCCGTGCATGGTCATTACGCTGACCTGCTCGTGGGAGGCGAGTTCGGCGTTTTTGGTTTGCACGGCGTCGATGCCGTGGGCGGCGAGTCCCGCAACCACGCGAGAGAGTTGGCCGCGGGTGCGGCACATCACGCCGATGCGGACTTCGGATGCGTTGTCGACGTCCAGCCAGCGGTTGATGCACTCGGCAGCTGCGGCGAACTCCTGTTCCTCCGAGGTGCAGGAGAGGATCTCGGGGGCGGGTCCGGTGCGGGCGGAGCGGTAGTGTTCGACGTGGTCCTCGGCGCCTTCGGCGTCGATAAACGCGGTGTCCCCACCGAGCAGGATGCGCAGGGCGTAGTCGAGGTTCTGCTTGGTGGTGCGGTAGTTCAGGGTCAACCGGCTGGAGGCCCGCCCGCGGGTGGAGATGCCGAAGTGGGACAGGGTCAGCGGGTTGCCGTAGATGCGCTGGTGAGAGTCTTCGGCGATGAAGATGTCGTTCGGTCCCGGCGCGACGCAGGCGCGGAGGAAGTGCCAGTGGCCGGCGTTGAAGTCCTGGGCTTCGTCGACAATGACGTGCTCGAACATGGCCTCACCACCGCGCTCGCGGCGCACTTTCAAGATCTCGGCGCCGACGGCGGACATGGTGGGCCAGAAGAGTTGGCCGTCGATGGCTTGGGTGTGCATGACCGATTCGAGCACCGCCCAGACCTGTTTGCGCTGCTTGCGGTTCAGTGGGGTGCCGCGGCCGGTGCGGGCGACTTTCAGATACTCAGCCTGGGTCGTGATCCTGTTCGCTAACACGACGGTTTCGTATTCGGCTTGGAGGAAGGTGTCGTTAGCTATCTCGCGTGGCATGGCCTCGTCGGTGCTTTCGATGGCGGCGTCCCATACGTTGCGGGCGGCGAGGTCGGTGTAGGGGCGGACGTGGGAGACGGAATCGCCAAGCACGCGCCGGGTGGCTTCCGTGACTTCCTCCGTGGTTCCCAGGGATACGGCTTTGCGAACGACGGCGTCGATGTTGTCTACCCAGACGCCGGGCTCACCGGGCTCGCCCGCTTCGGGATACGACGCGTTCAGAGCGTTGAGCTGGGACTTCAACCCGTGGGCGAGGCCTTTGGTGAAGGTAGTCAGCAGGATGGCCGGCGGGGTGTCGCCGGGTGCCTGGTTGGCCACTTTGCGGTGTGCGAGGTTGTTCGTGCGGTGCACAGCGACGACGGTCTTGCCAGTGCCGGCGCCGCCGAACACGCGCGCGGAGCCGCTGCGGGCTGCCTCGGCCATTCGGCGCTGCTCCGGGTGGATGTACACGCGCCACTGGTTGAAGGAGCCGGACTCGATGACGGCGCGCAGGGATTCGGTCTCCACGTCGTCGACGTAGGCGAATTCCAGCCCGGCGGCTGCCTTGCGCAGGCCGGCGAGCAGGCGGGTGTCCTCCGGTGCGGCGGCGTCTTCGGAGGAGACTTTCTCCAGGTCAAGCGCTTCGCGGGTTTGCTCGATGTCGTAGCCGGCGACGAGGGCGAGCATGGCTTCGTGTTCCCACTTGGGGCGGTCTGCAAGCAACGCGTCCAACTCGGCCTCGGTGTCCAATTCCTGCGCGCACGTGGTCAGCGCTGGGTCGATGCCCAGTTCGTCCCAGAGTTGCTGCGGGATGTAGCCAGAAAGCGCTTCGCGCGGAACAGCGGTGTGCGTATCGACGACCTCCGCAACCACACCGGAGCCCTCGTCAACAGCCTGCTCCTCCGCCAACTCCTGGGCGGCCTGCGCGGCGGCCTCGGCTTTCGCTTGGGATTCGGAAACGGCCTGCTCGGGGGTTTCTTTGATCAGGGTGGTGATGCCGTTGATGGGGTTGACTTCGAGGCGCAGTGTGGCGGGGTCGAGGCGTTCGGCTTTGAGGTTGCCTTCGTCGTGGGAGTCGACGTCGACAAGCACAAAGTGGTGCGTTTCGTCGTCCTTGATCTCGAACAAAACAGCGCGGAACTGGTCGTTGATGCGGCCGGTGCGCACGCGCTTGTCCACGGCGTTGGACAGCGTCTTGATCTTCAACGACGGGTTGGTCGGGTCCGCCGAGAGCTTCTGCAGGAAGTTCATCGTCGGTTTCATCAGGGCGCCGTCGAGTTTGAGGCCGCCGTAGAGGCTGAACGTCACCATGGTTGTCACTCCTTGCCCAGCAGCGCGGCCGGGATTGTTTGCGAGTTCAGGCTACCGGGGTAGAGCAGTGTCCAGCCCTCGTTGCGCAGTTTGGTTTCGGTGTCGGCGTCGGCGCCTTCTTCGTCCAGCATGAGCGCGATCTGGTGTTCGACCCAGGTCACCGCGGTAGGCAGGCCGTGGAGTTCCTCGCCGATTTCCTCGGTCTCGGCTGCACCGGCATCCGCAAGCACCTGCAGCGCGGCGACCACGTCGGATTCGTCCTCGAACTCCTCGATCGCTTCGGCCCACATGCCGGACGCTTCCTGGGCGGCAGGTTGGGGCGTTTGCTTTTCGACGACCCCATCTCCCGCACCTGTCGCCACCTCCACATGGTTGTTTGCCAACCACATGATGTTGGCAAACCGCAGGAACGTCACCCACGTGTCTTCGGTGATTGAGCCGGGTTGTTCGGCGTCGACCATGAGGCGTGCAGGAACGACGGTCCCGCTTGTGCGGTGTACGTCGAAGAACAGCTCGTTGCGGTACGTGAACCGGATGCCACGATCGGTGCGAGCACCAGGCGACACTTGGGACAAGTACCACATCATTGCCGTATCCATGGCGGCGTAGCACTTGCGGAAGGGGTCCGTCAGGTAGCCGAGCAGTTGCGTGACCGGCGAGGACTGCAGGAAGGTAAAGGCCGGGTCATCCAGAGCTTTGCAGTGCGTACTGACTGCCGCGCGCCCCTTCTCAGTCACCCACGACGGGCGCGTGGCGGTTTGGTTCACTTCTGCCTCGCGCCAGTCGAGGTCGGGGTTGGTGATGGACCAGGGGAGGTAGTCGTCGATAAGCAATGCGTTGCGCAGGGCGATGTCGCCGGGGAAGCGGTAGTGCTGCTCGCTGAAGTGGAACGCCTTGCCGTCGGTGTACACCGCGACGGGGCGCACGCTGGCGTTGGTGCGGTGGCGGAAGACGAAGTCGGGGCGGGTGTGGCCGAGGTCTACCTGCTCGTGCATCGTCCAATCTTGGCCGCCAAGTTTGATGTTCCACTTCACCCCGCCGGCGCTGGGCAGATCCTCGACGGTGCCCTGGGCAGCGACGATGGCCTCGCGGATGACTTCGCGGAAGCGCACCTCCAGGTTGGAGGCCGGATCCAGCACCGGTGCCTCGGTTTGGGGTTCCCACTGCACCGCGAGGGGATCCTCGTCGGAGGAGGGGTGGTCCTGGTTGGTCAGGATGGAGCGCAGCGCACGCTCGGCGGCGGCGCGCGAGGTCACGTCCAGCTGCTGTGAGTTGGCGTAGGGGAGGAGGCAGTCGGGGCAGGCGAGGCGGTCGTCGTCAAGGCAAGAGCATGCTTTGACCTGCTTGAAGGCTTGCTCGAGGAGTTGGCGCACTGCCTCGGGGGAGGCGAACTGCGACAGGTACCCGGTGCCACCTGGGACGTTGTCGTGCATGAGCAACGCCTCGACGGTGTTGCCGCGCGCGTCCGGCACGCGCACCGTGGCCACGCTGAGGTGCTGCGGATCGCCGCCGAGGACCTCCTTGAAGCCGAGTTTGATCGCGGCGGTCAGGCTCGGAATGGTGGCGTTATCCCCGGCAGTCAGCGCGACCGGCACGTGCAGCAGCACGCCCTGGGTCTGCAGGGTGCGGGACAGGGCGACGGTGACCACGTCCTCTTCACGCTTGTTGCGTTGCGGGCACCACGGGCGGTGATCCCACTTGGAGTTCGCGCCCTTTTCGGAATCCAGGTGGCCGCAGTAGTTACACACGGTGAACAAGGACGAGTCGTATTCCTTCGCCGCAATCATGCGCTTTGCCGCCGGTCCCCGGCCGAGGTTGAACCACCGCAGGTCCACGTACCGCAGGTACTGGGCGCCGAAGCCTTGGGAGAGGAACCACGCCGGACCCTCGCCGCCTTCGGGCACGGCGAAGCTCAGGGTGGTTTGGAAACGTAGGTTGATGCGTTCCTCGCGGGAGGCGTCGATAACCGCACGCGCCCGATCCACCTCAGCGCTCACGCGGCGCATGCGGACGGTGTCCAGCACCTGGCCCTTGTCCGCAAACGTCGGCTCCGCACACACCGGACACGCGCCGGGCGTGTGGCCGGCCTGGACGAGTTCGCCGTAGGAGCACTGCGGGCACAGGCGCCACTGTTCGATGTCGGCGCCGTTGTGCCCCAACTCCACCGCGTCCACGCGTGCGGCGATGCCTCTGGCGTAGAAGGTGTTGCCCGGCGCGAGTTCTGTCAGTGCGGAGGAGACGCCGCGGGACAGTTCGAACGTTTCCGGGTCGATCTGCATGGTGGTGGGGTTGAGTTGGCTGACCACGACGGAGAGTTCCACCGTGTCGTCGAGCAGGGTGAAGTTGGGTAGTAGGCCGTAGCGCTCCATGGCGCCGATCCAGTGGTCGCCGTCCACGATGTAGCGCAGGTCCTGCTTCACGCGATTCAGCGCGGCGTTGGTGCTGCGCTTCTCGCGCTCCAGGTCCGGGTCGGCGTTTTCGGTACCGGCGTTCGGGTCCACCTTGGCAGCGAGTTCTTTACGATGATCCTCCAACCGCTGCCGGCGCTGCTCCAGCGTATGGCGTTCTTGCTGCCACAGGTTCTGGGTGCGTTGCAGTTCGCCCGCCAGCGAGTCGTGGCCTTGGCCGACGGCCCAGGTGCGCACGCCGTCGAGGGTGAGCTCGTCCACGTGGGAGGCGGACACGGTGGCCAGGAAGGCGTTGACGCGGTCGGCCACGCCGTCGACGATGTCGTCGGTGAGCGCCTCCACCAGGGAGATCTTCCGGTTGGAGAACACGTCGATGGCTTTGCTGATCTGCAGCCCGTGGGCGGAAAAGTTCAGCGTGTCCACCAGGTACGCGGTGGTTTGGCGGCGCAGGATCTCCGTTGCGGATAGGAACGCCGCAGGTGGTGCGACAGTACCGGCGATGACGGACAGCGGCTGGTTCAACTTCGGCAGAATCGCACCGCGCCCCTGCACGAATGCCAGCACGAGCGAGTTGCCGGTCAGACGTCCGGCACGGCCCACGCGCTGCACGTAGGAGGCGACGGTGGTGGGCAGGGAGGCGAGCATAACGGTGGAGAGATCACCGATATCGATACCCATCTCCAGCGTTGGCGTAGCGACGAGCACGTTCGGAGCATTCGGCGCATCCGATGCACCATCGCCACCACGGAAGGCGCGCTCCAGGGCCAGACGTTCATCCTTGGGCACCAGGCCAGTGTGTTCACGTGCGACGATGGTGCGCGGGTTGGTGGAGGTGTAGAGCTCCGAGTAGTAGTCGCCCTCCACCTTGTCGGTGCGCAGCTCGCCGGGGCAGCCTGGGGTGGGACAGGGCAGGCCGGCAAGCAGTTCGCGGTTGCGCTCGTCCACGCCGAGTTGTGCGTGGCAGGTGCCGCACAACAGCATGCGGGGGTTGTCCTCGCGGCGCAGGATGACGCGCTCGGGCGGGATGGCGTAGATGGTGCCGCCGGTCTCGGTGCTCACGGCGGTAAGGACCTCCGCGTTGGCCAGGGCGCGGAACGCCCCGGTGAGCGCGGTAGCGGCGTCGTGGGTGGAGATGCCCAGCACCTTCCCTGTCCAGCGCGCGTAACGGCCACGGGCACTGCCGAGCGGGGTCAGGCCGCGGTCGACGTCGTTAAGCGTCGGCCCGGAACGCGGGAACTCGGGCGCACCACCCTTGGGGAAGCTGGGCACGCCGTCGGCCTTGGCGTAGCGGTTGTGCAGACGCCAGGAGTTTGCGTCGTCCGCCAGGTAACTCTTCAGCAGCGGCGAGTTGATGCCGCCGCGCTCACGGACCTGCTCGAGCAGGCCGCGCATCCAACGAAGGCGCAGGTCCTCGGTGAGTTCGACGGTATCGAAGAGGGTGTCGTCGAGAGCTTTGAGCGCCTCGTCGGCGGCCTCAAGCAGCACAGCATCGTCGGCCTCCACCGCGGGTGCGAGCGTGCCCGTGGACACCAGGGAGCGCGGCAGGTGGGCGCGCTGACCGAACTCGAGGGCGACATCCAGGTGCAGGCGGTTGAGCACCGCCGTGGTGGCCGCCCGGCGCGCACTGCCGTCGGCGTCTTTGGACCAGAACGGGGTGAACCTCGGGGTCTCCGCGATCTCGGGCGGCAGAAGTTCGAAGCGGGCGCGGTAGGGGTCCTCCATCGCGTCTGCCTTGTTCACGATCAACTGTGGCAGGCCGGCGACCGAAACTGCATCGTCGCCAACCACCCGGCGCATAAGCGTACGGATGCCAAAGGCACGCGCACGCGACTGCACAAAACCAGCGCGGTGCGCGGCGTCCTGCACCGAGTCCGCGAACACCAGCGTCTTCTTCTCGTGCTGATCTAGCGACGGCATGCCGAACAGGTTGGACAACCCCACCGACAACAGCGTGGCCACGCGCGAGCCGATGTAGCGGATCGCATCCGCCTCACCGCAGGAGGGGCAGACCTGGTTGATCGCGTGTTCCTCGGCGTTGAGCCCCGTGTAGGTGAGCACCGGCACGGACAGGCCTTCTTCGCGCTCCTTCTCGTCCGGCTCGCGGCTGGTCAGTTCTTGAGTCCAGGAGTGGAACCAGGTCAGGTGGCGTTTGCCGTCCTCGTCGTCAAACTCGGAGGCGTCAGTGCCGTCGGAGAGGGATTGGCGGTGTTCGTTGGTGGCGTCGATAAGCGGGCGCACGCGCTCCGGCGATTCGATGGATGCCTTGCGGATCTCGCTACCGCCAAACATCACCGCTTCCGTACCCGGTTCCAACGCGGTCATCCACCCGGCGCGACCGCACGCGCGGCAGTAGATGGCAGGCAGCCAGACCGAGGAGTCGTCAAGCCCCACGTGGCCGTCATCGGCGAAGCGAAAGATGTGGCCGTCTTCGATGGGGGTCACGGCGCGCTCGATGCGGGAGACCTCCCGGACCCACAGGTGTGTTTCCACGCCAGGGAGGCGCTTGCCCTCGAACCCGTAGGCCTCGCCAGCCATGGCGCGCACGTGCGCGACGGCGGTAAGCAGGTGCGTGACAAACTCGCGCGCGGTGTTCTGGCCGAGGCTGCGCACCACAATATCGCCAAGCACCCGCGCCGGGAGGGTGTCTTTCTCCCCGGCGCGCTCGATCAGCGGGCGAGCGGTGGCAGCACCTTCCAGCAGGTCGCGTGTGAGCGGGTGCACGGCGTATGCGGCGATGGTCTCCTCGAGGTCCTCACCAGCACCCCACAGTTGCGTGCGGAAGACGTCCAGCACAACATCCGCGTGGTCGCGCCCAGACGTATCCGCAGCGATGGTGTCCACCACCTCGCGCAACTGGTCGATACTCGGGGGCTCCTGTGCTTGTCGACGACCAAAGCGCCCACCGATCTCATCCCCCCACTGCCCGTAGGTCAGCGTCTTTTCCCCAACCAACGCGTCGGCAGCGAAGCGCTCCCCGAAGATGGTTTCTGCGAAATCGAGCACCTTCTGGGTGTCCTCTTTGCCACCCAGCGTTGCCGAGGTAGCCACCGGTGTGACCCGCCCCAACGGGTTGTCCGCATATTCGCCGATGAACCCCTCCGGCTGGTGTTGCTTGAGCATCAACCCCAACCGGCGCAGCAGTAGCGCCACGTCGGTGCCCTGGGCGCCGTCGTACGTGTGGAACTCATCCAACACCAGGTACTGCAACGACGTTGCGGAGCGCTCCCAAATCTGACGATCAGCCGGGCGCAGCAGCAACTGGTCCAGCATCTTGTAGTTGGTCAGCAGAATGTCCGGCGGGTCCTGGCGGATCCGGTCACGGTCCGTGATCAGTGAGTCCGCCGTAACCTTCTTCACGTTCCCGGTCGCCTCACCGGTGTAAATCCCGGCGGTGACGTTGCCCAGCACCGGCTCGCTGGTGATCAACTTGGCCAGGCGGTCCGCCTGGTCATTGGCCAGCGCATTCATGGGGTAGAGCAGCAGCGCCTTCACACCACGGTGCCCTTGCGCGCGGGCGCGTGCCGCATGGTCCAGCACCGGGTACAGGAAGGATTCCGTCTTACCGGAGCCAGTACCCGTGATCACCAACGTAGGATCCGGACGGCGCGGCCCGTGCTCGTCCCGGCTGCGCAGCCTGCGGAACGATTCCGCCTGGTGGTGGTACGGAGTGAACCACCCCGGCATCCAATCCAGGATCCCTTCCCAGTCGTTCGCGCGTGCGTACGGCAACCGGGAGCGCACGTACGGCCCGTGGAACATGCCGTACTCGGTGTCCTCGAAAAACGCCTTCAGCGCATTGGACGTTTCCGGGTTAGCAAGCGAAAACGCGGTAGCCAAGTACTCAGTTACGCCACCGAGGACGCGCTCTGATGCGTGGACGGGGATCAGGGAAGACACAGTGTCACTCTATCGGGCAGGTCCTGTCGTTTCAGGCACCACCGGAGATAGATATAGAGGTGCCCCGACCAGAGATTTCCTGGTATTTAAGAAAACGGCTTGTTCGCCCCTGCGCACACCTCTATGGTGGAGATCAATACGGCAGGCTCGCTTCCCGGAATGGGAACGCGAGCATTGTCCTTTCTAGGCCCGGCTACTCCTCCCCGCACCGCCCCGCCAACGCCCGTGCAACGGCGAGGTCCTGCCACGGCATACCAACCGTCTTAAACACGATGCGCCGATTCGGATCAAGCGCAACATCACCGCGCACCACATCCACCATAGGAATCACATCATCCCAGGACAGTGCGCCCTTCTCAACAGCAATCGCGACATCGCCAGCCTCGCGCTGCGCGGCACCAGGATCCTCCACGACTACCTGCGCACCTGCCAGCACGTCCTCGTGCAATTCGCGCGTATCTGTGGTGTGCGCACCAACGGCCAGCACGATCACGTCCTCGCGCAACGCCTCAACCGACAGGATCGGCTCTGGTGACGACGTTGCCGTCACCACCAACCCAGCCCTCCCCACAGCCTCATCCGCCTCCGGGGTGCCGGCCTGCACCCACTCGTACGGGAAATCATCTGGCTCGTTCCGCGAGACAAACGTGAACGACACCTCACGCACACCATCAAGCACGTCCGTGATGGTCTCCGCGTGCCCGACCCCTTGCGCGCCGGTGCCGAAGATAACGACGTCCAGCGGTTCCGACGACCCCCGCAACAGATCAACCACACCAGCTACCGACACCGCCGGCGTGCGCAACGTAGTCAACGCCGCCGCATCAATCACCCACTCCGGCGTCAACGTCTTACCACCCATGAGCAGGTACGAGCCCTGAATGAACGGCACATCCACGTCCGAATCCGTGGGCTGAATTCCGAGCACCTTCACCCCAACAGCACCATCAAGTGCCGACGGCAGCAGGTGCATCTCACCGTGAGGGAGCGCCACCTTCTGCCGCTCTTGGTCGCTCGCAGGGTCGAACCCACCCGTGAGCTCCTCGCGCAGAGCGTCTACCGCTGCCGCTGGCGAAAGCGTTGCCATCGCCTCGTCATAGTCCACGTAACGCATGCGCCACAGTGTATGGATTTTTCTGACAGGGGAGCAGCATACTTCTCGGCGTATATGTTTCCGGTCAAGTGCCCTCACAAACTCGATTCAGGATTGAATCGAAACTATCTCCAAAATACGAGACCCGACACCTTCCCATTTCGTCACATAGCTGGATCACGGAAGTAACCACAAGTAGACCACGTTCAGACCGTCAACAAGTGCGTTTACAACAATCGAAACTACCTTCGATTCGCCCTATAATGAAAAGATGTCTACTCTCCGACAGCGAATCGAGCGCGCTCTCGATGACGAGACTGTCAAGATCCAGCATGAGATGTTTGAAAAGTGCGCCGTATCTCTACTCCGCAACATTTATCCAAGCCTTGAGTCTGTAGCGGGCGGCACTGACGGAGGTTTAGACGGCAGGTTCATCCAGGACGGGAAAACGATTGGCCTCCTTATAACTTCCTCCCGCCGATGGGCCGGCTCAACGGCAAATCTCAGAAAAAACCTAAAATCAGTCTCCGCCAATTACCCAGACATCGATACAATTATCTTTTCCTCTCTTGCGGATATCTCTATGAAACGCAGACAATCCCTCGAGAAAATCGCAAAAAATCTTGGGTTCACTCTTTCTGAGGTTTTCGGGAAAGATTGGTTCGTCGATCAGTTCTATGACCACCCAGACTGGCGCAAAATAATATTGGACCTTCCAGATGGTCCATCCTCGTTCTCCTTACAGCCCACTGGTTGGAAATCTAGAATGTCCACGCATCACACAATCGGACGCCAACAGACATTCGACAAAATCAACCGTTGCGATTCCGATGTGCTTTTGTTCGGTTTACCTGGGATTGGAAAAACCCATGTCGCTGCGAACTTACCCAACGTCGTTTTTTTGAATTCAACTGTTGTCGGCCCAGGGCTCGTTGACGATTTACTTAGTTTCCGTCCCTCGCATGTTGTAGTCGACGATTCCGGCCGTAAAACAAGCCAAATCCAATTGCTCAGAGAGGTTCGTGAGGCGGAAAACTTCGATTTCAAGATTGTGGCAACATGCTGGCCCCACCAAAGAAGTGATGTAGCAAGGAATCTCAACCAGCCAACAGAAATTCATATCGATCGGTTATCTCGCGCCGAGATCGGTGAAATCCTTCGGGCGAGAGGCATCGCACGAACAGCATTGATTGCCCGAATTTTGGAACAATCAGACGGTCGCCCAGGGTGGGCGATCAACCTCGCGAACTTAATCATCGAGCACAAGGACATTCATACCGCTTGGTCAGGCATTGGACTTCAGGCCGCCGTCGTGACATCCATTGAAAACCTGGGATTAGACCGCCGAGCACTAACAGTGTTGGGCACCCTGGCTTTGATTGGCGAACTGGACGAAAGGGAAACCCCGCGCTTCGCGGACCTGCTCGGAATTCCTCGTATCGAAATGATCGAGCTATTGGAGAGTATCGCGACAGCAGGCTTAATAGATGTTTCGCTACAGCGGACCTACGAAGTGCTACGAGCCGTCGGACAGCCCATGAATCTGTATGGCACCCAACCAGGATTAATGAGTGCTTCCCTCGCTTGTGCCGTCTTCTTCTCCGAAGTTAGCCAGCCAGTCAGTATTGCAGAAGTCAAAACAGCCTTTCCCGAAAAAGTGGGATCGGTCTTGCAGCGTCAGTGCGATTCCTACCACCTGAACTCTCAGAGAAACTACTTACCCGACAACGAGGAGATTGAGCACTGGGGAGTTCTAAAGCAGGACACAACTTTGCTTCAGAGTTTCGCTGCGATTGGGCCTAGGCAATCGTGTTTCTGCGCAGAGGCCACCCTTCGCGGTGTACATGATTTGCTGCAGAAAGGTAATAGCGGAAAGGCGCTCCTGCTGGCAGAAGGCTTCGCGGCATCTATTGGTGTAATGCACTGGTCAGATGATTCTTCCGTCATTCAATCCTTCTTAGGAATTCTGAATCTCCTCAGCACCGCAAACGTTGACTACCAAAATGCAATAGGCAAACTAATAACGAGTCTTCAATACACAATGCCCGGCGAAGTACCTTCCCCCAAGCGGAAGATTGAATTTCTTCGATCCCTCCGAGAAGCAGCGATTCCACCTGAGCAGGAAACGGTTTTCATAAGAACGCTAAGCCGACTTGCGACACCAGTTTTCGAGGTCAGTTATCTAGATCCGGAGCAACCAGCGACGTTTGTCATGACAAGCGGAGCCTGGGGCATTGAGGAATTGGAGCGAATTGGCGAGTTATCCACTCAGATTGTGCGAGACATGTGGGGGGACCTTGCCCCTTTATCTCAAAGCTATCTGCTGGACCTACTGGACGGGTGGGTGCGTATTGCCTACCTCGGTGTGACATTTCGGATATCGGATAAGCAACGAGAGGCTGCAAAAACCGTGTCGCTCTCGTTAGCATCATTCATGGCGAAATCGATTTCGGATCCAGGCGTGCGAAGCAGATTTAACGACGTAGCCCGCCCGCTCGGGTTGGGACTGGAAGAACCTGATCGTCTATTTTTCGCTTTATCCGAAGATCTCGATTTTAGGCTCGGTACAGAGGCCGCCATAGTACACCGAGACGCTTCAATCACAACAGCGTTAAAGCCCTACTTGTCCTGCGACCCTGGTGTCCTCATGGAGTGGTTGAATTGCCATTCGGATTCTCTGCAGTTAGCGAACTCCAAGGACAGTATCCCCAATCTTTTTGGGGTTCTTGCCAATCAACAAATAGACCACCTCATCTGGGCACGGTCTGCCGACACTGCAGGATACACAAGAGAGTCGAAGCCACTCATAGCCGAGTCAGTTAAGCGTGGCACTCTTTCAATAAGTGACGTAGAAGATCTTGCAAGTTCGAAAGCCCGATTTCAAACCTTGCTAGAAGCAGTAATTGAGCACAGCGACGACTCTCTTGTCATTCGAGAATGCCTAACTCGCACCTCGACCAAAGACTTCTCCGGAGTACACCCGTATTCGATCCTGCGATCCAATGCTCTTGCCCGGGAAGCGCTCTTCACCCACGAAAACGTTGAAATTCGCAGCTTGTGTGCAGCTATATGGGCTGCTTCTCCTGCATTAGACGTACAGGATGATGCATGGCGGAGGGCCATACTTCAACATGATTTTTGTGAACAGGGGTGTGCTGCGTCGCTTTACGACGAGGCGCTACAAAACATTCTGCAACACGATGTAGATCTTTTCGCGCAGTTGTTCCGGTCTCACCTGCTCTCAAGCGCAGAGAAACACAGTATCAATTTCACGCCTTGGGAGTATGCCCTGGATTCTGCCGACCCACGTGCGAAGAACAAAGTCTGGAGCCAAATCAAATGCTCCTCCCAAGCAGCCGATGCCTTCTGGGCGATAGCAAGAAACGACTTTGCCTGGGCGAAATCCCAAACGTCGGACCCAGGTTTCAAGCTAACCGCTAAAGACCTTTTGGAGTCTTACAGTTTTACTGCCAGCACTACCTACGAATTAATGGAATTGGTTGAAGTGTTTCGCCCGCTTCACCCCGATGCTGGTGGGTTGGCGCTTGCCATGGATTCTGGAATGGTCTCTGGTTCTGAGTCTGAGGTGCTTCAACAACGTCTCGATATCCTGCACCAACTGTCCGCGAGTGATGACCCCTACTTAGCTGAAATTGGAAAGAAAGGAGTCTCTCTATACGCTCCACGCCTCGCCAGAGCCTACAGACGAGAACGTATTGCAGAGGTTCGAGGACGTTTGATTTGAAAGAACTCTGGGAAAAGGGTGGCCGACATAATTCCTCTGTGACTCATTTGTTGTTAAGACCAAAAGAACGACAATCGAAATCCAGCGAAATGCATTACCCCCTTCAGTACTGTTGCGAACATGAAACTTGCAACCGTTTATCTGAAGGACCAGGGTCGCACCTCCGCCGCCCTGGTAAATGAAATCAAAGACGATCACGCCGACATCAATCTGCTTCCGTATGATAATGTTCGCCTTCTCCTCGAGGATCCGACCCCATCACTCCAGGCAAAACCGGGATCTCAGCGAAACATTGATCTGACTGCTTTTTGCGCACCGATCCCCGATCCGGCCAAGATTATTTGTGTTGGCTTGAACTACACTCGCCACATTGCTGAAATGGGTTTAAGCGAGCCTGCTGTCCCGACATTTTTCATCAAATTCGCCGATGCACTAGCAGCACCCTTCGCTGACCTCAACATCCCCACCTATGCACAGTCTGAATGCGACTACGAAGGTGAATTAGCAATAATCATCGGGAAAGAGGTGTACCAAGCCAGTGAAGACGAGGCTGCTTCTGCAATTGCGGGCTACGCCATCATGAACGATTTTTCGATGCGGGACTACCAAAACCGCACTCTCCAGTACCACCAAGGGAAATCCTTCTACAAGTGCTCTGGCTTCGGCCCTTGGGTAACAACTAAGGACGAATGGGATCTCGAGCAAGGCTCAATGCTTGCCACCTATGTGAATGACGAGCGACGGCAGTTTGACAAAGTAGACGATGTAATTTTCAAGCCTGCCTATCTCGTCTCCTATGCTTCACAGCTTTACCCCCTTAGGCCAGGCGACGTATTGGTTGCAGGAACCCCCGAAGGGGTCGCTGCTGGAAAGAACGATCACCCATTTTTGGCTGACGGCGACACCATCAGTATCAGCATCGAAGGTCTTGGCGAGATTAAGAATCGTATCATTTTTGACAAATGATACGACCCAAAAATAACTACTGAGCTGCTAAAAGTATCACTTTGAAACGGTGAACAAACTCTGGGAACTTCCTTAAGCTAACTCGCACCCACCGATCATGAGGGAGGTTAGATGGACAACCCAGAGAGTTTCTTGGGCGCTAATTCCCGCAGTAGCCCAAGAAAGCAGCACAATAGTTTCAGCCGGCGAAGTTTTCTGCGAGGTATTGGTGCGGCAGCGTTGGCGGGAACGCTGAGCGCATGTGGCGGAAGCGCGTCGAGCGGTCAACGCGATTCCTACCGCCTAATCGCAGCGCATGCAACTTCCGAAAGCCACTTTATGCATCGCGCCTTCATGCACTTTAAGGAGCAAGCAGAGCTCCTGAGCGAAGGCCGAATTCAAGTCAAGGTTATTTCAAACGGCATCTTCGGTGGAGATCGCGCGCTTACAGAAAGCGTGGCACTGGACAGTATCCAACTAGCTGCCCCAAGTACTGCTCCGCTCTCTTCCTTTTCACCCAACATGGGTGTTTGGGATATCGCCTACCTGTTCAAGGATAAGCCGACTGCATACCGTGTATTCGATGGACCACTAGGTCAAAGGCTACTTGACGAGCTCTCGGTTAAACGAATTAAAGGCTTGGGGTACTGGGAAAGTGGTTTCAGAAACCTAACCAGCAACAAAGCTTCAGTTCAGTCAGTCACCGACCTACGCGGAGTCAAGATTCGTACTCTGGAAACGCCTGCGCAGCTCCGGGCATGGGGAGGAACTGGCGCTGCACCGACCCCCATGGCTTTCCCCGAAGTGTATACAGGTCTTCAGCAAGGAACTATTGACGCTCAGGAGAATCCGATCACCCTGATCTACTCTCAGAGATTCTACGAAGTTCAGAAGACCCTGACTTTGTCTGAGCATATCTACTCCGTCAATCCCTTGATTCTGAGTCAAAAGTTCTACGACTCCCTCCCTTCTGATTTGCAGGAAGTCGTAGAAATCGCAGGCAAGTCTTCCGTTGACTTCAGTCGCAAAGAGTCGGCAAAGGACGAGCTCGAGGCACTCGAGCAAATGAAGACAGAAGGTCTTCACGTTGAAGAGTTGAGCCCCGAGGGTCGAAGCGAACTTCGTGAAGCTATGCAAAAAGCCACAATCCCTTACGTCCGTTCCACCCTTGGCGATGAAATCGTCGATAGCGTGATGAAAGAGGTTCAAGGATGAGTACGGCTTCGAATGCAGTAGCTAAGCCCAGCAAGCCGGTACGCAAGGTCACCATCGAAGAGAAGGTCGGCGGCGCAGTACTTGCAGTCATGACCATTGTTTTGTTCGCCCAAGTTTTCGCTCGATTTATCCTCGGTTCTTCTATTACCTGGAGCGAGGAGCTAGCGAGATACCTCTTTATTTGGCTGATCTTCCTCATGCTGGGTTCAGTTACCCTTCACGGAGAGCAGATCGCCGTTGATGCGTTCGTCAATCGTCTTAGCGGCGGTGCTCGAACGGTTGCGGGTATCTTCATCATTGCAATTTGTACAGTGATCAACGTGGTGCTCTTGGTCAAAGGCATCGAGCTCACTTACGCCCAATACGACCTCCAACAACAATCAGCTGCGATGCGATTACCCATGTGGCTGGTCTATGCCGCACTCCCTGTAGGGATGCTCATCATGGTCCTTCGGTCAATCCAACTTGGGGTACGCATCTTTAAGCACGAAGAAAGCTCCTTCTCTGAACCCTACGGGGCTACTGAGGAGCTTCTCGGTATCGAAAGGGAGGACTAGACAATGGCTCTTGTTCTACTCTTCGGAGTTTTGTTTCTGCTGTTGTTAGCCGGCGTCCCCATCGCATACTGCATTTTGGCAGCCTGCGTCTTGACTGCGTTGATTCTAGATCCAGGCGTATCAGCTCCAATGATCGCTCAAACGATGATCACGGCAAATGATTCATTCCCGATCATGGCCATTCCTTTCTTTATCCTTTCAGGATTGATTATGGGAAAGGGCGGGATTTCTCGTCGTCTCTTTGAAGCGGCTTCAGCATTTGTCGGACACATCCCGGGCGGAGTCGGTATCGCGGCAGTTATCACTGCTATGTTCTTCTCCGCTATTTCAGGATCCGGCCCTGCAACTGTGGCGGCCATCGGCGGAATCATGATCCCAGAAATGATCAAACTCGGCTATTCGAGGCAATTCTCGGCTGCACTAATCGCAGCCGCAGGAACGATCGGAGTTGTCATCCCACCTTCGATCCCACTCGTGGTATTCGGTGTCGTAACCGGTACGAGTATTGGAGATTTGTTCTTCGCAGCCGTGATTCCAGGAATTTTAATGGCCCTAGTCCTCATACTTTGGGTCATCTTTCACGCACGGAAGCACTCCGTGAAGGGTACTGCTCGGAAAGACTGGCCTGATCGAGGGAAAACACTCGTCAGCGCGATCTGGGGCCTACTCCTTCCGGTAATTATTCTGGGCGGTATCTACGGGGGTGCGTTCACTCCTACAGAAGCCGCAGTCATCGCGGTCGTTTACGGTGTTATCGTTGGATGCTTTATCCACCGCGAATTGAAGTTTCGAGATCTTCTCGAAACTTTCGGTAGTGCTGCAATGGTCACTAGTTCGATCATGATCATCGTCGCAGCGGCTGCAGTGTTTAGTCGCTTCTTGGCGATTACCGATACCCCTGCAACCATCGTCGACTCGCTGACTGGGTTCTCTACAAACCCCATTGTCATCATCCTGATGGCGAATCTAATCCTTCTGCTGCTTGGCACATTTATGGAAACTATTGCGGCGGTGACCATCATCAGTCCAATCCTTGTGCCAGTGCTTGCCATCGCAGGAATGGACCCTGTACAAATTGGCGTTCTTGTGGTCGTCATCGTGTCCCTTGGGTTCATCACCCCACCCCTGGGAGTCAATATGTTCATTGCGGCAAACGTCGCAAAAACAAGTTCCGAGAAAGCGTTCGGGGCAGTTCTCCCAGGGCTTGGCCTACTCATCTTGGTTGGCCTACTTGTCAGTTTCATTCCGCCAATCTCTTTGGCTTTCCTCTAGAAAGGTAGTTCCATGCAAAACACGAAGAAAGCACTCCGCGAAGGTGCAACTTTCCACGGGCAGTGGCTGATGTCTGCTAGCACTGAGTTGGCATTCATTGCGTCCAACGCAGGATTTAACTACGTCTGCCTCGACATGCAGCACGGCTTCATTCGAGCGAACGACTTGTGGCCTCTCTCCAACGCGGTCCGTGCGGGTGGGGATTCTATGGTGGTCGCTCGAGTTCCCGATAACCGATTTACCGAGATTGGAATGCTCGCAGACGCTGGCGTCGACGCCGTAATCGTACCGCTGGTTTCGACAAAGGAGGAAGCCGAAGCCGTCGCATCAGCGCTCTCTTACCCAGCCTCTGGCGGTACGCGCTCCTGGGGACCCACGCTGCAGCTAATGGAGGGAACCGCCTTCGCTCCAGAAGAAGAGGCTCGACCGTTGGTTTTCATCATGATCGAAACGGCCGAGGCGATGAACAACCTCGACGAGATCCTTTCTGTTAAGGGAATCGATGGCGTATACATCGGTCCTTCGGACCTTGCGTACGCTCTTGGTTCTGCACCTGGCCCCGAGGAACCTGTTACTACTGAAGCAATTCAGCTTGTCTTGGACAAGACCGTTGCTGCTGGCTTGATTCCGGGAATTCACACGGGCGACGGCCAGACTGCAGCTGAACGCCGGAAGCAGGGTTTCAAGTTCATTACCACGTCAAGTGATATTGGCGCAGCGCGCAAAGCCTTCATCGAAGATCTTCAGACGGGTAAAGGAGAGTAAACGATGAAAGTTGTCATTACCGACCATGAGTTCGGAGATGTAATCGAAGAGCGTCGAATTGCGAACGAATCAAACGCGTCGTTCGAAGTCTACGATGATGTAAAAGATCCAGCGGAAGTTGCCAGAATCACGCAAGGCGCCGACGTAGTGCTTCTCTGCTACGCCCAAATCACCGAAGAAGTGCTTAAGGGGCTTGCACCGAACGCCACAGTGATCCGTTACGGAATGGGTTACGACACTATCGATGCTGATGCCGCCACCCGTCTTGGTGTCCGTGTATGCAACGTCCCAGATTACGGAGCAGATACGGTAGCTGACCACACAGTTATGCTTGCGCTAGCATCTATCAGGCGATTGCAAGCGTACGACTCGGCGCTGAAGGCTTCGGACGACGGATGGATCCCTGCTCCAGAAATTGGGAAGATTCCTGCTATGTCAGATGTGACCTTTGGCCTACTCGGAATCGGTCAAATTGGTCGAAAAGTTGCGAGTCGTGTGCAGGCATTTGGTGCCCGAGTGATTGCTTACGATCCCTACGTCTCGCAGGACGCACTTGAAGGCACGAATATTACTCTTGCCGACCTGGATGAGTTCCTCGCTGAATCGGATGCTATCTCATTGCACGCGCCCCTCTTCCCGTCGACTCACCACATCATCAATGCAGAAGCGATTGCTCGCATGAAGAACTCGGCAGTTCTTATCAACACCGCTCGCGGCCCACTCATTGATACCGAAGCTGCCATCCAAGCAATTGAAGAAAATCGTTTGGGTGGTCTTGCATTGGATGTGTTTGAGACCGAACCACTAGAGGCCGGTAGCAAACTACGACAGCTTGATAGGGTTCTTCTCACACCACATGCTGCCTACTATTCTGAACGCTCCCTTGCGAATCTCCAGCTATTCGCTGCCGAAGAGATGGGGCGAGCGCTGAAGGGCGAAGCATTGCGGTGCCAGGTCAACCGTTAATCCACGGAATAGCACGCTAGTTCGAACCTAAGCCTCGTTACCGATTTAGCAGACGCCAAAGGGTTCGGCCCAGCGCCAAGCTGGGGCCGAACCCTTTGTGTTTGAGACTCACAATCTAGCCTGATAATTGGAGTCAATTTGATTCCGACTTGTTGGACGAGGCCTCACCCCACAACCCCCTCAAACCTTGCGTACGCCTCCCGCATATCCGCCTCGCGGTCCAGTTGTCTGAACGGGTATTCGTACACGTACTCCACACCGGACTGCGGATGCGTCCACGTCCGCTCCGCCTCCGACAACTGCGCACCGTCCTTCAATTTCGCGTCAGCTTTCAGAATCTCCTTCGGCACCTTCCGACCATTCGCATCAAAGCGATCCTCCTGGTCGTATCGACGCATCACCGGGAACTGAGTCCTGTAAATCATGCACAACTCGTCCGCCGTCACACCCAGAGACAGCGCCACAATCGCATCAATCTCAACCTGCGCCACTCGCCGTTCCTCGTCCTTGCGCAAAGGCGTATCGACGCCCCACTTCTCACCCATAATCTCCTCCCACAAAGGCGCGTACGCCTCCGTGAGACAGTTCAACCGAAGGTAGCGTTCGGCGGATAGCTGAAAACGAGAATCGGCGAAAGGCAAACCTCGGATAATTGCTGGATAAATGTGCGCCGAACCTGCAGAGCGAACGAAATAGTCCGCAAGAATCGAGCTCATCAGGGAACCAGCTTCAACAGTTTGTCTAGCTGTTCTAGCAATACACGAATTCACTGCATGCACATGAGCAGCCCCTGGAGGGAGGATCGCCGGATAGAGAGTCCGATATCCCGTTGTAGCAGCCATTTCTCGCCAAGCAATGCGAAAGAACTCTCGAGCAGATGCCGAACGCTTTGCGAATTCCCAGAACGGAAAATCCTGATCATAAGCAGGTTGGGCGTCTCGATCCGGTTGATAGGCAGTTGCAGGTATAAAACCTCCTGGCATCGCTTCGAGGTCAACTTCCGACCAGTCTTGATTATGCTTCAGCGTCGAGTTTGGCTGCTTAATCATTGGTGTCGCTACGCCGAGGTGAGGACCTTGGATAATGACGTCATCCCACGAAGCAGGATGCGCCCAACCGGTATCGAAGTATCCGGACTTTTTATCCGTGGTTTCATTCCAGCCACTTGAAAACTGCAACCCCAGCTCCCGAAAGCGAGGAGCAGCAGCAAGCTTTTCTAATACCCCGGCTGCTTCAGTATTGACGGTATAAACCATTCTGGATTCGAGTACATGCGTCGAATCGTCTTCAAGGATCGAGTGCCAAACCTTCAGTGTTCCGAGATCGACCGTCTGTACGCGATCTCGGTGTGGTCGAAGATCCCATTTACCGTTGTTGTCTTTCAACCCAGGTGTCAGATGCGGGTTTTTGGTACCGGTGTTCCGG
>NZ_KV827964.1:0-2654 GCF_001836265.1 Corynebacterium sp. HMSC036E10 | reverse complement strand
TGCCGTTTCCGTGTAGTTGGTAGGGGCAATCCGCGTAGTTGGTAGGGGTTTTCCGGATAGGTGGTAGGGGTCTTCTTTTTCGGTCATTTTTGTAGGTGACGTCGGCGCAATCTGTGCCGGTGTGTCACCACTTTCTGACCGCAAGGAGGGCCTTTTATGGCCAACTTCAAAGACATCATGGCGATGTGTTTGACCGGAGCGAGTTATGCAGCCATCTCTGCTGCCTTGGAGTGCTCCAACAGGGATATCGCCAAAGTCAAAGCAGTGATTGCTGACCACGCAATCACGCAGTCTTCGTTCGCTCAGCTGGATCCAGAGTTCTTCGATACGCACTTTAGCGATCAGCGAACGAGTCGGCGTTTGCGCTATGACCGACCTGACTTCGAAAAACTCGCGAAGAAGCTGGCGAACAACAAGCACCTCACGCGCCATAAGCTGTGGATGGACTATGTCGCTTCCCCGTGCGCCGCAGGTGAATCGAAGTACCAGTACTCCCAGTTCTGTGAACACCTGCGTGACTACATCCGGGCTACCGGCATGACCTCGATTATCGAGCATGAACCAGGCCAAGAGCTCTACGTCGACTGGGCGGGCGACAAAGTCCGCATCATCGACCAAGCCACCGGTGAGGTAGGGATGAAAGCTTGCCTATTTGTGGCTGTCTGTCCCTACTCTTCTTTGTTATTTGTGGTTGCTACGGCGAATGAGAAGATGGACGCCTGGATTGACTGCCACGTCAAAGCCCTAAACTACCTCGGGAAACGCCCCGGCATCATCGTTCCTGATAACGCGCCGACTGCAACGTATCGCCCGGCGAAGAACAAACCCGCACGACGCATCCAACAGCGCTATGCGGACTTTGCTGACTACTATGACATCTTGCTTGTACCAGCACGTCCGGGAAAACCCCGCGATAAAGCCGCAGTTGAGCGTGCCGTCCAACTTGTCTATACGCGTATCCTTGGCTATTTCGATGGGGTTGAGTTCTATAGCCTTGAAGAGCTCAACGAAGCGATCGCTGAGCGCCTCGAAGACATCAACACAACCATGCCCAATGCGCATGGGTTTACTCGTCGTGAGCTGTTTGACATCGATGAAGCACCCATGATGCGCAACCTTCCTGACACCCCATTTACGGAAGTGTCCTGGCGCAGCGTCAAAGTCGATCGCAATTGGCACATCTGTTGTGACTACCAGTACTACTCCGTGCCGTTTCAATACATCGGCAAGACTTTGCGCGCACGGCTGACCAACAGCCTGGTCAGCATCTTCAACGGCGATAGCCTCGTGGCCGAACACCCGCGTATGCACGGGTTTAAGTACCGCTATTGCACAGACCCTGCGCATACCCCAGACAAAGAGATTACTGGGGTCAAACCGCTAACTCGCGATGAGCTCTACGCCAGAGCATCGTCGTTTGGGCCCGCAACCAGCAAGGTCATCGCCATGATCCTTGAGCACAACGCCCAAGCCCTGCCACGCGGTTTACGCACAGCCCGCAACGTGTTGGTCAAGCTCGGGAACAAGCACAACAAAACCACACTTGAACCAGCGTGCCAGCAAATCATCGACCACAACCTCGCGCCGAATCTGCAGGTCATCTCCCGCATCCAGGCCGACATCGCCCGCAACGGTAACGCCGAAGCCAACACCCCAACACCACAAACAGGCCAGGCTCGGGTAGTCGATATCGCCGCAATGCCAGAAGCAGTGTTCCTGCGCCCTGCAAGCTACTACGACACCCAGAAGCAGGAGGACTAACCCATCATGACCACGATCCATCTTGACGATGACATCCGTGCAACGCTGCGCAAGCTGCGGCTTTCAACCTTCGCTGATACCTTCTTCGCACTTGCCAGTGCAGATGAAGCAAACACCGAGTTGCCTGAAGAGATATTTCTCAAAGCCGTGGAAGAAACCGCCCACAAACGTCGCGCGCAAAACATCACCAAAGCCATCACCCAAGCAAAGTTCCGGTACCCAGGTGCAACACTTGCCGAGCTGATAAACGTCGAAGAACGCGGCCTGAACCTTCGTCAACTCAAACGCATCGCTGCAACACCCTGGCGTGAAAACCCCGGAAACGTCCACCTCCTAGCCCCAACAGGGGCAGGCAAGACATACATCGCCTGCGCCATCGGAGTTGCTGCATGCCAGGCTGAATACAGCGTTGCGTACTACCGGCTCGACCAGCTTGTAGATGAATTAGCGGCCTTCCCGCCGACAGATGAGCGTTACGTAACCAAGATGCGCAGGCTACAAAACACTGACGTGCTCATCCTTGATGATTTCCTGACCATTGGAATCAACCAACGCGGGCAAGAAGACCTAACGAAGATCATATTCGACCGCGATGGCAGGCTGCCGACGATCATCGTTTCCCAAACCACTGCCGCATACTGGGTACAAAAACTTCCCGACCCAGTCGCAGCTGACTCCCTCGTCAGCAGACTCAACACCGGCCAACGCGTCGAACTCGGTGAATACGACATGCGCCACTTCCTAGCCACCCAACTAGAAACCGAGTAACACACCACCATCAACAGGCCCCGCGACGAGCAGCAGCCCCAACCCGTCGCGGGGCCCTACCAACTACCCGGAATCCAGCCCTACCACCGTTTCGGAATACCCCTACCAACTACGCGCACTCAGCA
>NZ_KV827963.1:0-263 GCF_001836265.1 Corynebacterium sp. HMSC036E10 | reverse complement strand
GCATCCGGGTTTTCAACCGTGACAGTGACCTCAACAGTGTCCTTCGAACCATCCGGGTAGGTCACCTCAACCGGGACAGTGATCTTGTCACCAGGGTTGGCATCCTCGGAAACCGGAACAGTAATCGAACCATCCGGATTAACCGTCACATTATCCGGAGCACCCTCGCCCTTCTCAAACTTGGTGCCCTCCGGCGGCGTGACCTCGTTGCCGTCCTTGTCCTTGAAGACAGGCTTGTCAACCTCGACATCCTCGCCAGGCTT
>NZ_KV827962.1:0-230 GCF_001836265.1 Corynebacterium sp. HMSC036E10 | reverse complement strand
GGTGAGAAGCGTGACGATATTGACCTGGGTATTCTGCCGTCTGGTTCTGTTGGTGACCGTGTTTGGAATGACGCTAATGGTGATGGCAAGCAGGATGAGGGTGAAGAGGGCCTCGAGAATGTAGTTGTGTTGGTGTCGCGTGATGGTGAGCCGACGCGTTCTGCCGTGACCGATAAGGACGGCAACTGGAAGATCGAGGGTCTTAATCCGAACGCTGAGTACGACATTCG
>NZ_KV827961.1:0-18716 GCF_001836265.1 Corynebacterium sp. HMSC036E10 | reverse complement strand
CGCTGACTGGGATTAAGTTACACACACCCAAACATAAACACAAACCCGCAGGTTACTGCGGGTAAATGCCTAGTCGTTAACACGTTCTACATGACCCCCAAGCCTGTTGAGGTTCTCAACAAACTCCGGGTAGCCGCGGTCGATGTGGTGCACATCGTGAACTGTGGTGACGCCGTCTGCCACAAGACCAGCCAAAACTAGACCGGCACCTGCACGGATGTCCGAAGACCACACGTCGGTTGATGACAGGCTTTCCACGCCTCGGATCATTACGTGATGGCCGTCGACGTTGGCGTCGGCACCAAGGCGCATCATTTCGTCGACAAAGCGGAAGCGTGCTTCGAAGACATTCTCAGTAATGACGGAAACGCCGTCTGCCACTGCAGACAGGGCGATCGCCATCGGCTGGAGGTCAGTTGGGAAGCCCGGGAACGGCAGCGTCTGATAGTCGACGGCTTTCGGGCGTTGACGCATTTGCACGCGGAAGCCGTTGTCGTAGGTCTCCACCTCGGCACCCGAGAGCTTCAACTTCGCCAATGCGAGGTGCAGGTGACCAGGCGCGACGCCGGTAACGGTGACATCACCCTGCGTCATGGCCGCGGCATATGCCCACGTGCCAGCGACGATGCGATCGCCGATCACCGTCCGTTCAGTGGGGTGTAGTTTCTCCACACCGTCGACGGTGATACAGGATGTGCCGGCGCCAGTGATATTCGCGCCCATTGCGTTGAGCATGTCGCAAAGATCGACGATCTCGGGTTCACGGGCGGCGTTATCCAGGGTCGTACGACCTTCCGCAAGCACTGCTGCTGTGACAATGTTTTCGGTAGCGCCGACCGACGGGAAGTCGAGCTCGATTGCGGCGCCGCGGAGCTTCTCAGCACGTGCAACAACCGCGCCGTGTTCGATATGGGTCGTCGCACCGAGCTTTTCCAACCCTGATTGATGCATGTCCAGAGGGCGCGAACCGATGGCGTCGCCCCCTGGGAGCGCAACGTACGCCTCAGTACACCTTGCGACGAGAGGCCCCAGCACCGCCACAGAAGCGCGGAACTGTCGGACCGCGTCAAAGTCGGCATGTGGGGACAGTTCAGCGGGTGTTGTGATGCGTACGACATCGCCTTCAATCTCCACTTCACAACCAAGGCCGACGAGGACGTCGCCCATGAGCGGGACGTCGAGAATCTCAGGGCAGTTGCGAAGTGTCGTCGTGCCCTCGGTCAGCAGCGCTGCTGCCATAAGTTTGAGGACACTGTTTTTCGCACCCCCGACGTGCACTAGGCCTTCGAGTCGCGTTCCACCTGTGACCAAAAAACGTTCTTTCACGTCCACAACAGTACCGAACTCTGCGGGGCGCTCCAGAACGTCAAGGGTTAGGGAAGCGCGCCAATACGGCGTGCCGCGTTCACCGCTTCATAGCGGGTGTGAGCACCAAGCTTGCGCATCACGCTTCGCAGGTAGGACTTCACCGTCTCAGCACCGATCCCCATCTCTTCGGCCGCTTCAACGTTGGTGTGACCCAGCGCCACACAGGACAGCACGTCAAGCTCGCGGGCGGAGAGCTTCGTGGTCTGCTTCACGCGCACTGGGGAAACCAGCTGCTCGCAAAGCTGCTCAAGTTCCTTGCGCAGGTCTTCGTCGTCGACACGGTTGGTCAACATGCGCAGCTTCGAGTGGGTGGAGCGCACCTGCTCCCATTCGGCACCGCTCATCTGACGGCCGCCCTTGGCGCCTGCACGGTCACCTACACCGTCGCCAGAGCGAAGCGCTGCGTTAATCGCAAGCTCTTGCTCGAGGCAACGCGCAGTCATCGTGACTTCCTCAATGACCTTTTCGCCGAGGCGGACAGGCGAGTGGACACCAACATAGAGAACGCCACGTACCTCACGGTTAACAATGACGGGCACAGCCACGATCGAGTGCAGTCCTTCGTCCTGGATCTGCTTGTCGTACTCGTGGGAAATCGTGTTTGCACGTGTGTAGTCGGAAACACCCGCGGCGCGGCGAGTGTTCACCACACGACCACCGACACCGGTGCCGGCATCGAGGGTGAGGTTCTGCAGCGCAGGGGTTCGCAGTCCGATCCACTGGGTGATCTGCAGTCGGTTTTCCGCAATGAGGGTTCCGTACATGGCAACGGGGATGCCCGTTGTGGTTTTCAAAGCGGTGAGTGCCGCACGGATCGCATCGTCGTCGTCTTTGATGCGCTGCGCGTCCATCGTCATACCTGTTTGCCCTCCACGAACCGGGGTCACCCGTTTGGGCTCACCCGGAGTTGAACTTGGCCGAAAATCTTCACCATCATAACGCGCGAACGGGGGTAGCAAAATTTAGCCCCGCCGATATGGAGCCACAGGAAAGTCGAGCCCAATCGGGCAAGTCGCAATTTCAAACCCTCCCCCGTACCTATCGGTTCAGTAGATCTATACCGTCCTGTCTAGCGTGGCGTGTATGCTGTCTGGCAGCAACTCCAACAATCAACGTGTTTAAAGGAGCATCATGGCGAAGATTGCAAAGAACGTCCTCGACCTCATCGGCGGCACCCCGCTCGTGGAGCTGCAGGGCATCACCGAGAACTCGAAGGCTCGAGTTCTTGCGAAGCTCGAGTTTTACAACCCTGCGAACTCGGTCAAGGACCGCATCGGCAAGGCAATCGTCGAGGCTGCCGAGGCCTCCGGCGAGCTGAAGCCTGGCGGCACCATCGTCGAGGCAACCTCCGGCAACACCGGTATCGCACTCGCTCTCGCGGGTGCAGCGAAGGGCTACAAGGTCATCCTGACCATGCCGGAGACGATGTCCACCGAGCGTCGCGTGCTGCTGCGCGCGTACGGCGCGGAGATCGTGCTTACCCCGGGTGCCGCTGGCATGAAGGGTGCTGTGGAGAAGGCGAACGAGCTCGTCGAGAAGAACGAGGGCGCTATCCTGGCCCGTCAGTTTGAGAACGAAGCAAACCCGAAGATCCACTACGCCACCACCGGCCCGGAGATCTGGAACGACACTGACGGCGAGGTTGACTTCATCGTCGCTGGCGTTGGTACCGGTGGCACGATTTCGGGCGCTGGCAAGTACCTCAAGGAGCAGAAGGCTGATGTGAAGGCCGTCGCGGTTGAGCCGGCTGCTTCCCCGCTGCTGTCCAAGGGCGAGGCTGGCCCGCACAAGATCCAGGGCCTCGGCGCAAACTTTGTACCGGGCACGCTGGACCGCACGGTTGTCGACGAGATCATCGCTGTCAGCAACGAGGATGCCGTGTCTACTTCTCGCGAACTGGCTGTCAAGGATGCGATCCTCGGCGGCATCTCTGCCGGCGCGAACGTGAAGGCCGCTCTCGAGCTGGCTGCTCGTGAAGAGAACGCGGGCAAGACCATCGTTGTGATCATCCCGGACTTCGGCGAGCGCTATGTCTCCACGATCCTCTACGAGGACATTCGCGACTAATCTGCTTATCGACGACTCCCCTCCCCGCCACCGCACCATCGCTGGCAGGGAGGGGAATTTTTATTGTCGGCCCAAATGAACAGGTTGATACACTGCACGCCATGCTTTCTATGGCCAAATCTGTGGTGTCGACCATCCGCGAAGATCTAGCCAACGCCCGCGATCATGATCCTGCGGCGCGAGGCGATGTTGAGAACGCTGTTGTCTATTCCGGGTTGCATGCCATTTGGATGCACCGTGTCTGCCACGTCATGTGGAAGCGCGGCTGGAAGGGCGCGGCACGTATTTTGGCGCAGGCCAATCGTTTCCTTACCGGTATTGAGATTCACCCGGGCGCGACGATTGGGCGCAAGTTTTTCATCGATCACGGTATGGGGATCGTGATTGGGGAGACCGCGGAGATCGGTGACAACGTCATGCTCTACCACGGCGTGACGTTGGGTGGTCAGGTGCTTACGCAAACGAAGCGTCACCCGACGGTGTGCGACAACGTCACTATTGGCGCTGGCGCGAAGGTGCTCGGCCCCGTGGTTATCGGTGAGGGTTCCGCTGTCGGCGCGAATGCGGTTGTGACGAAGGATGTGCCGCCCCATTCGATTGCCGTGGGGATTCCGGCGAAGATTCGCCCCCGGAAGACGGATGAGCGGGCGCGTTTGGTGGACCCGGACTGCTACGTCAACAAGGGCGACTACATCATTTAGTCTTCGGCCGCGACGAGGTCGGCGTATTCGGGGTTGCTTTCGATGTAGCGCTCAACCGCCGGGCAGGTGGGGGTAACCAGCATGCCGTCGGCGCGGGCGTCGTCGAGCGCGTATTTCATCAGAGGCTTGGACAGGCCTTGTCCGCGGAACTTCGGATCCACCACGGTGTGTGGCAGGTCCCGGACACCGTCTTGGTCAGTGTAGGTGGCGTAGCCCGCGACCTCGTCGCCGACGAGGATTTCGTACTGGCCTTCCGCCTCGTTCTTGCGCACAGTGCTTTCAGGTGTTGCAGACATGGGCCCGACTATAGCGCGAAACGCCCCTTCCGCATTATTGCGAAAGAGGCGTTTCTGATGTGGCCAGAGCCAGGATCGAACTGGCGACCCCACACTTTTCAGGCGTGTGCTCTACCAACTGAGCTATCTGGCCAGAACCTCACGGTTCTGCGACCCTGACGGGACTTGAACCCGCGACCTCCGCCGTGACAGGGCGGCGCGCTAACCAACTGCGCCACAGGGCCAATATGTTGTTATTTCGCACTCACTTCAGTGTGTTCACACTGTCGCTTGCACGAGTCGATACATTACACAGACCTCACCATGGCAGACAAATCGCCTGCTCAATCACTATTTCAGGGCGTTGCTTTGCGACGATTGCGTGCACGGCATCGTCGCAAAGCAAAACGCCCCGAGGAAAACCTCGGGGCGTGATGGCGACCCTGACGGGACTTGAACCCGCGACCTCCGCCGTGACAGGGCGGCGCGCTAACCAACTGCGCCACAGGGCCGTACCCCCAACGGGATTCGAACCCGTGTTGCCGCCGTGAAAGGGCGGAGTCCTAGGCCTCTAGACGATGGGGGCGCTGAAAAGACAGCCCGCTCATCATAAGCTAGGTACGCCATTTCCTCCAAATAGCCTGCTAGCCCGGCAAAATGAGCAGACTGAATGCCATCACAATCATGCCGACAATCATCCCGTAAATCGCGGTGTGGTGTTTGCCGGTTTGGATTGCTGTGGGCAGCAGTTTGTCCAGGCTGACGAAGACCATGATGCCGGCGATTGCAGCGAACGTGATACCGAGCGACTGCGGCCCCAGGAACGGCTGGAGAAGCAAATACCCCACGATGGCACCCAACGGCTCCGCTAGGCCCGACAGGGTGGCCCACCAGGCGGCTTTGCGGCGGGATCCGGTGGCCTCCCGCAGAGGAACCGCGACCGCGATGCCTTCCGGGATGTTGTGGATCGCAATCGCCACCGCGAGAGGGATAGCAAGGGCTGGATCCGCGAGCGCTACGGCAAACGTGGCAAACCCTTCCGGGAAGTTGTGGATGGCAATGGCAACGGCACTGAGGACACCCACGTTGCGTAACTGTGCTTTACTGACCCCACTTTCCGAGGGTTCTTCGTGGGGGTTGATCTCTTCGGGCACGAGGCGGTCGATAAGCGCGATCAGCCCGATTCCCGCGAAGAAGGCGACGGTGCCCCAGAGTTCCGCACGGGGGCTGCCTGCTTCAGCGAGCCCCTCGATTCCTTGAGGCAGCAGCTCGACAAACGAGATGTAGACCATCACACCGGCCGAGAACCCAAGCGCCCCAGCGAGAAAACCCGCGCCTGGAGCACGTTTCAGGGCGACGATCAGCCCGCCGAAGCCAGTGGATAGCCCGGCCAACAACGAGATCCCCAAGGCGATGCCGACGGCCGTGGGCGTGGCGGTACTGATATCCATACGCGCAGGTTAGCTGGTTCCACCTTGTGGCACTCGCAAACCCGTCAACCCCGCACAGAAGGGGGCCCAAGAACGCGAAAAGCCCCGGCGTTAGCCGGGGCTCACGGTGGGCCCTGTGGGGATCGAACCCACGACCTGCGGATTAAAAGTCCGTAGCTCTACCAACTGAGCTAAAGGCCCGCGGGGGTTAAGTGTAGCCCCCATGTGCGCGCGTGCGGTAATCGCCCTGCACGCGCGCCGGAAGGAGGTTTTAGTTCTCCTTCAGCATGGTGCCAGTCTCCTGGATGCGGGTGTGGAAGTCGAAGGCGTGGCGCAGGTCGTGCGGGGTTGCCTGGTACTTGCACTTCGCGGCGAGCTCGACGTACTCCTCCAGCAGCGGACGGTACTGCGGGTGGGCGATGGAGATCATCTTTGCCACACGATCACGCGGGGCGAGGCCACGCAGGTCGGCGACACCGTACTCGGTGATGAAGACCATGGCGTCGTGCTCGGTGTGGTCGACGTGGGAAACCATCGGCACGATTGCGGAGATGGCGCCATCCTTGGCCACGGACGGGGAGATGAACGAGGAAATGTAGGCGTTGCGGGTGAAGTCGCCAGAGCCGCCCAGGGCGTTCATCAGACGGGAGCCGTTGATGTGGGTGGAGTTGGCGTTGCCGTAGATGTCCGCCTCGATCATGCCGTTGGAGGCGATCAGGCCGGTGCGGCGGATGACCTCCGGGTGGTTGGAGATGGACTGCGGGCGCAGGATGATGGACTCGCGGTAGCGGGATGCCTCGTTGTTCATCTTCTCTGCGTACTCGGGCGACAGGGAGAAGGAGGTTGCAGAGGCGACGGTCATCTTGCCGGCGTCAATCAGGTCGACCATGCCGTCCTGGATGACCTCGGTGTAGGCCTGGATGTTCTCAAACTTGGAGTCCATCAGGCCTGCCATCACGGCGTTCGGGACGTTGCCCACGCCGGACTGCATAACGTAGCCGTCGTAGGTGAGGCGGCCGGCCTTGACTTCGTTCTCCAGGAAGTCGAGGAAGTTGCCAGCGATCTGCTCGGATACCTCGTCCGGTGCCTTGAACGGTGCATTGCGGTCAGCGTCATTGGTCTCGATGACTGCGACGACCTTCTCCGGGTCGATCTCGATGTAGGTCTTGCCGATGCGGTCGCCAGCCTTGGTGATCGGGATCGGGATACGGTTCGGCAGCGGCGGCACGAGCCAGATGTCGTGCATGCCCTCGAGCTCCTCGGACTGCCAGGAGTTGACCTCGATGATGATCTTCTTAGCTGCGTTGAGGAACTCCACGGAGTTACCAACAGAGGAAGACGGGACGATGTTGCCCTCTTCGGTGATGCGCACTGCCTCGACGATGGCGAGGTCAACGTCACCGAAGAAGCCCTGCTCGACCATCATGCCGGAGTGGGACAGGTGAATGTCCTGGAACTTCATCTCGCCAGCGTTGATCTTGTTACGCATGGTCGGGTCAGACTGGTACGGCATGCGGTAACGCAGCGCGCCTGCCTCAGCGAGAACGCCGTCGCACTCCGGTGCCGTGGAGGCGCCGGTGTACAAGTCGATGGAGAAGTCCTGCCCCTTCGCATGGGCGGCCTTTGCCTTCTCTGCAATTGCGGCCGGCATGGCCTTCGGGTAGCCCGCACCGGTGAAGCCGGAAGTACCAACCTTGTCGCCGTGGTTGACAAACTGGACGGCCTCTTCGGCGGTCATGACCTTGTCACGCAACTTGGCGGAAGCAATACGATCGCTCATGTGATCTCCCTCAATCCTGTTAAATCCGTTCAGGTAACACCCCCACCATATTGTGACCCATCACTCATTGCCATGAGGGTGTGTGGTCTCGTCGCAAAGCAAATGCTTATCGACGCCCAAATCACCCCCGAACGGGCGTAGCAACCACGATTGGACGGGGCGACAACGGGCGTGAACAATAGGCAGAACTATGACTACCGCAGCCCCCGCCTTAACTATCGGCGGCATCGATCTGAACTCCCCCGTCATCCTCGCGCCGATGGCCGGGGTGACCAACATGCCGTTTCGTGTGCTGTGCCGGGAGATCGAGGAGGAACTCACCGGCACATCCTCGGGGCTGTACGTCTGCGAAATGATCACAGCGCGTGCGATGGTGGCTCGCAACGAGAAGACGATGCACATGACCACCTTCGCGGATGTGGAAACGCCGCGGTCGATGCAGCTGTACACGGTGGACCCCAAGTTCACGTATGAAGCCGTGCGGATGATCGTCGAGGAAGATATCGCCGATCACGTGGATATGAACTTCGGCTGCCCAGTGCCGAAGGTCACGCGCAAGGGCGGAGGCTGTGCGATCCCATACAAGCGCCGTCTGTACGGCAACATCGTCAGCGCCGCGGTGCGCGCTGCGGAAGGCTCCGGCATTCCAATTACGGTGAAGTTCCGCATCGGCATTGACGCAGACCACCACACGCACCTGGACGCTGGCCGCATCGCCGCCGAAGCAGGCGCCGCTGCAGTGGCACTGCATGCCCGCACAGGCGCGGAGCGATACTCGGGCGCGGCGCACTGGGACGAAATCGGCCGCCTTGTGGAGCACATGGACGGTACCGGCGTGCCGGTGATCGGCAACGGCGACATCTTCGCCGCCGACGATGCGGCGAAAATGATGGAGCAAACCGGCTGCCACGGCGTGGAGGTCGGCCGCGGCTGCCTTGGGCGCCCGTGGCTGTTCGCGCAACTGGGCGCGCAGTTGCGCGGCGAGGAGATCCCGCCGGAGCCGACCCTGGGCAAGGTAGCCAGCATCATCTACCGCCACGCAGAGCTGTTGGCAGAGCACGACGGTGAGCACCACGCGTGCCGCGACATCCGCAAGCACACCGGCTGGTACATGCGTGGTTTCCCGGTAGGCGGGGAATTCCGCAAGTCGCTTGCCCAAGTGACGTCTCTTGCGGAGTTGAAGGAGCGCCTCGCCCCCATCGCGGATTCTGAAGCAATGGCCGAGCATGCGGATGACGCGCGCGGCCGCCAAGGTTCAGCCGGCAAGATCGCCTTGCCGGAGGGCTGGTTGGACGATCCAGAGGACGACACCGTCCCTGAGGGCGCAGAAATTGAGAATAACGGTGGTTAACTGCGAGCGCGTAGCATGAAGCGCATGCTGAGAGCCGCCTACCGAGAGACTCTGGAGGCCTTTAACCAGGACCTCATGACCATGTGCGACACGGTGCGCACCATCATGGGGCACGCGTCGAAGGGCCTTCTTGAGCAGTCGCTTGATGACGCCGAAACGGCCCTGACCCTGATCGACGACCTCACGGAAATCGGCGAACGGTGCGAGGAGCGCAGCATGCGCTTGCTCGCGCTGCAGAACCCTGTGGCGACTGACCTGCGTCAGGTGCTGGCTGCGATCCACCTAGTGGAATATTTCGAACGCATGGGTTCGCTCGCCCGCAACATTGCAGTCCTGGTGCGCCAGCGCCACCCCGCGTCGGTGTATCCGCCGCCGCTGCACGGCTACGTCGAGGAAATGACCCGGTTGGTGGCTGCGATGGGTGCCACCACCCGAGCATTGTTGGATGATCCGGATCCGGATGTGGCAGTTGAGCTGCACACTATCGACGAGGGCGTCGACGACATGCGCGCGTTCTTAAGCACGTTGGTCTCCGACCGGGAGTGGGAATACTCCACTCGTGAGGCCGTAGACCTGTCGATGATTTCGCGCTACTACGAGCGCTACGCAGACCGCTGCGTAGATATTGCCGGCCAGATGGTGTTTCTGGTCACCGGCCTGAGGCCTGAGGCGTACTTGCGCCAGCGGGACGAACCTGATTACGAGAATCTGGAGAAGTTCGCCACCATCGAGCGCAAGTTCCGCAAGCCTTAGCCGAAGCGGCCGGAGATGTAGTCTTCGGTTTCCTTCTGCTCCGGGTTTTCGAAGATCGTGGTGGTGTCGTTGAACTCCACCAGGTGGCCCGGGCGGCCGGTGGCTTCGAGCGAGAAGAACGCGGTCTTGTCGGACACGCGGGCTGCCTGCTGCATGTTGTGGGTCACGATGACAATCGTGTACTGGTCCTTCAGCTCGTGGATGAGATCCTCCACTGCAAGGGTGGAGATGGGGTCGAGGGCCGAGCAGGGCTCGTCCATAAGCAGCACCTCAGGACGCACCGCGATCGCACGAGCGATGCACAGGCGCTGCTGCTGACCACCGGAGAGGCCGCCACCCGGCTTGTCCAAACGGTCTTTCACTTCGTCCCACAGGTTCGCGCCGCGCAGGGACTGCTCCGCGACTTCCTTGAGCTTCTTCTTGTCCTTCTCCCCTGCCAGGCGCAGGCCGGCGACGACGTTGTCTTCGATGGACATCGTCGGAAACGGGTTTGCCTTCTGGAACACCATGCCGATGGTGTTGCGCACGGACACTGGGTCGACGTTCTTGCCGTAGATGTCGCGGCCGTCGAGAAGAATCTCGCCCTTGACGGAGGCGCCGGGGATGACTTCGTGCATGCGGTTGATGGTGCGCAGCACGGTGGATTTACCGCAGCCGGACGGGCCGATGAACGCGGTGACCGACTTGGCGGGGATTTGCATGTTGACGTTCTGTACGGCGTGGAAGTCGCCGTAGTAGATGTTGACGTCGTTGAGTTCGAGCTTGGTGGACATCTGTGAGTTCTCCTGACTGGGGACGCGGGCGGGTGGTTACTTCTTGACCGAGAAGCGCTTCGCGATGAAGCGTGCGAGCAGATTCAACGTGACAACGAGGATGACCAGCGTCAGTGCTGCGCCCCAGAGTCGGTCGTTGGCCGGGCCGGTGGCGCCGGACTTCCACATGTCCAGCATGTACAGCGGCAGCGAGGACTGCGGCTTGTCAAACATGTCGAACCAGTTAATTGCGGGGGTGGAGCCGACGAGGATCAGCACCGGTGCGGACTCACCCATGACGCGGGCGATTGCCAGCATGATGCCGGTGACAATGCCGGACAGTGCGGTCGGCAGCACGATGCGCACGATGGTCTTCCACTTCGGCACACCAAGTGCGTAGGAAGCTTCGCGCAGGTCCATCGGCACAACGCGCAGCATCTCTTCGGTGTTACGCACAACGACCGGCACCATGAGCAGGATCAGTGCGAGGGAGACAGCGAAACCGGAGCGCTGCTGGCCCAGGATGGTGATCCACAGGGCGTAGACGAACAGTGCTGCAACAATCGACGGCACACCGGAAAGGATGTCCACCATAAAGGTGGTAAGCCGGCCCAAACGGTTGCCGTTGGAGTATTCAACCAGGTAGATCGCGGTGAACACGCCGATCGGGATGGAGAACAGCGACGCGATCAGAGTTTGCATGAGCGTACCGATGATCGCGTGCAGCGCACCGCCGCCCTCTTTGGAGGCACGGACGCCGACCATGTCGGAGGTCCACCACGCCGGGTCCACGATGGCGTGCCAACCACGCGAGACCACGGTAAACAGCAGCCACAGCAGCGGGACAAGTGCGAGGAACATGCAGAACCACATCAGCCCACCCATGATGGAGTTGGTGGTCTTGCGGCCTGCGGCAATGTCGATGAATGGGTTTTCGGGGCGGGCTGTCTCAGCCGGTTTGGATACTGCAGTAGACATGTTTCGCTCCGCTCCTTATTTCTTGTTGACGATCGCGCGCGCGATCGAGTTGACGACGAAGGTCAGCAGGAACAGCACCAGGCCTGCTGCGATGTAGGCGCCGGCGGACACCGGGTTGTTGAACTCGGCTGCGGCGTTGGCGATGGCGGTTGCGAAGGTGGTGCCGCCGTCGAAAAGCGAACCGCGGAAATCGTTTGCCGGTGCGACCGCCATGTAGAGCGCCATGGTCTCACCCAGTGCGCGGCCAAGGCCGAGCATGGAGCCTGCGATGAAGCCGGACAGACCGAACGGGATGACGGTCATGCGGATGACCTCCCAGCGCGTTGCGCCGAGGGCAAGTGCGGACTCGATCTGTCCCGGAGGGGTCTGTACGAAGATCTCGCGGGCGGTTGCCGCGATGATCGGAAGGATCATGATGGCGAGCACGATGCCACCGGTCATGACGTTGCGGGCCGTGGAGAACGGCGGGGAGTTTTGGTAGGTGGCGAACAGGAAGAAATCGCCACCCCAGCTGTTGACCCACTCGTAGAACTTGCCCAACTTCGGGCCAAGCACCTGTGCGCCCCACAGGCCGTAAACGATCGACGGCACGGCTGCGAGCATGTCCACCAGGGTGCCCAGCGGGCGCACGAGGCGCTGCGGGCAGTAGTTGGACAAGAACAGTGCAACACCGAGGGCGACCGGCATCGCGATGATCAGCGCGATGATGGAGATGGTCACCGTGGAGAAGAACAGGTTCGGAATACCGAACTGCATCGCGTCCAGGTCTGCGGTCTGCCACGGGCCACCGTAGGTGAAGAAGCCGAGCACGCCGCCGTCGTTACGCATCAGCGGCGGCAGCGCCTGCGCGAGCAGGAAGATACCAATGGCAGCAACGAGGACGGTGATCAGCGTTGCAGATGCTGTGGAGAAGATTTCGAAGAACCGGTCTCCGGGGCGCTTCACGCGTCCGGAGGTCCGCGCGGTGCGTTCCGCTACCGCAACGTCATTGTCAGCCATGTGCTCGGATCCTTGGGAAAGATGGAGGGAAACGGGGTGGACTACAGCAATTGACCCCCGATGTCATTGAGCTCAGTCGGGGGTCGTCGGCCGGTTGGCCTTACTGGATGGCGTTGATCGCCTCGCGCAGACGCTCAGCGTGTGCGCCGGTGACCGGGATGAAGCCCTCAGCCTCGAGCTCTGCATCCTGGTGGTCGAGGGCGATGTTGAGGAAGTCCTTGACCATCTTGGAGGTTGCCTCGTCGTAGCCCGCGGAGCAGACGATCTCGTAGGTGGTCAGCACCAGCGGGTAAGCGCCGGCGGTGTCGGTGGCGAACAGGGCGTCGGCGTCGACGACCATGTTGTGACCCTCAGTCTTAAAGGTCAGGTTGTCCAGGGTCTTCGCCACGGACTCGTTGGTCAGCTCGACCGGGCCGTTGCCGAAGTCGATGTTGGCCTTCTTGTCAGCGAAGCCAGCCTCGACGTAGGTGATGGAACCGTCGGTAGCGGAGACTTCCTGTGCCACACCGGAGGAGCCGTTGGCGCCGGTGCCCACTGCGTTCGGGAACGCCTTGCCGGAGGACTCCCACTTGCCGTCGGATGCGGCTGCGAGGAACTTCTGGAAGTTGTCGGAGGTGCCGGACTCGTCGGAGCGGTAGAAGACGTTGATCGGGGTGTCCGGCAGTTCAACGCCCGGGTTAGCCTCTGCGATCTTCGGGTCGTTCCAGGTCTTGATGACGCCCTGGAAGATCTCGACGATGTTGTCCACGGTGAGGTTGAGCTCGTCGACACCCTCGAGGTTGTAGGCGATAGCAACCGGGCCGATGACGAACGGCAGGTGCCATGCCTCGTTGCCGCCACAGCGCTGTGCAGCAGCCTCAACCTGGTCGTCCTTCAGCGGCGAGTCAGAACCTGCGAAGACAGCCTGGTTGGCGATGAAGTTCTTCTGGCCAGCGCCCGAGCCGGACGGGGTGTAGGCGATGGAAGCACCCGGGACCTCTGCGGAGTAGACGGAGGCAAAGTAGTCGATGGCGTTCTGCTGGGAGGATGCGCCCTCAGCGAGGATGTCACCCTGCTGGCTGTAGAGCTCGTAGTCGCCCTTTTCGGCCGCTGCGGTGGATTCCGCTTCGGTACCTGCTGCACCTTCGGTGTCGTCGGAGCCGCCGCAAGCGACGAGGGTGGCGGAGGAGGCTGCTACGACGCCGATGACTGCGGCGGTGCGCTTGAAGTTACGAATCACGGGGAACCTTTCAGGTATTTAACTGTTCGGTCCGGAACACCAGGCAGATGTCCGATCACTTACGACACAAAACCTAGACAGCGCCGGTTAATCCCTGGTTGCTGATTGGGTGAACTGTTGGTGAACTCGTAAAATCCTGGCTAACACCGCAGGTCAGTCGCTATTTTTTGGAGGCCGGTTTGTAGACCACGTGGCGCTCGCGAGTATCGAAGCCGAGCTGGCGGTATCGCTTTACCGCCGGCTCGTTGTCGCCTTCGACATAGAGGATGACCTGCGAGGATCCGCACTCCGCGAGGTAGTTCAGTCCGGCCTGAATCAGCGGTCCCCCCATTCCCTCCCCCCGGTGCTTCGAGGAGAGGCCGACGACATAGATTTCGCCGGTGCCATCTGGGTGTCGTTTGGTCCAGTGGAAGCCCGCAATCTCATCGCCGGCGACGAGGAACCACACGCCGTCGGCGTCGAACCAGTCGGTGTCCATCGCCCGGTGCAGCTGCGCGATGTCCCAGCCGCCTTGTTCGGGGTGCCAGGAGAACGCGTCGTTGTTCACCTCGAGCCATTGCTTATCGACGACCTCACGCCCCCACCGCGACACCAACTCCGGGTACTGGACGAGCTCGTAGCCCTCGCGCACTTCCGCCTTCACGTCAGCATCCAGCGCGGTACCCATGACCAGGAGTTCTCGCACCGGTTCCATCCCGAGGTCGCGTGCCAGCGCCTGCGCTGCGGGCAGGTCACCATGGGCCCAGAATCCAGCGTCGGCGTTGCGCTCCAGCACGGCCTGAACCAGGGCACGGCCGTAGCCGTGGCGGCGGCGTTCAGGATGGACGGCCAGTTCGGTGGAGCCGTCTTCAGCGATGCCGGCGACCGCCACGGTCTTATCGCCGGTTTTGGCGATGAGGTGGGTGTGGTTGAGGGTGTCGTCGAAAAGCCCGCGCTCGAACGCTTCGGAGAACGCGGCGACGCCGTCTTCGGATTGGGCGGCATCCAGAATGGGGCGGACGAGGGTTTCCGGCAGGGTGGCGCTTACGATGTCGACAGTCATGTCTTAGAGGGTACGTCGGAGGGCGGAAACGATGCGGGCACGTGTGAAAGCGGCGGTCGCCGTGGCGGCGGCGCTGGCTGTGTTGGCTGGCGCTGACACGATCGTGGCCGCGAACGTGGAGCGCACCGTCGCCCAACCCGGCATCCAGGCGTCCGTGGGTGGTTTCCCGTACACGGCGTCGCTGCTCACCGGCAACGTCTCACGTGTGAGCGTGGAACACCTCGATGCCGCCGTCGATGGGCCAGGCGTAGCGACGACCGGCGTGGACGTGTTCGACCTCGCCCTCGACAACCCACGCGAAGCGCTTTCGGGCGAGTTCGAATCGGGCACCGCACGCCTTGTGCGCCGCCGGGTGCGCCTCGACGGCGTCGGGTTCGGAACCCTCCTCGGCATCACGGACCTGGACATCGCGAACCCATACGACATCTCCCCCGCAGGCGGGGCCGCAAGCGAGGCCCGGCTCACCGGCACGGTTCCGGGTACAGAAGATCCGGTGACGGTTGTGGTTACGCTGCGTCTGATCGACGGCATCTTCCAGATGCGCCCCAGCAAACTTATCGACGACACCTCCCCCGAAACCCAGGCCGCGTTCATCCTCGACCTAGACACTCGCACCCTGCCGTTGGACGGGCCAGCGGACCGAGTGCAGTTGCGCGGTGGTTCGATTGAGTTCTCGCGCGACCGCATCAACACCGCATTTGACCCGGCGGACCTCAACCCCATGGGACAAGCAGCTACCCTTGGACACCATGAGTGAAGAAAAGAACGTAGAAAACACCGAGAACACGCCGAAACCGGCAACCTTAAGCGGCAACGACGCCGTCAACCTTGCGTCCGAGCAGTCCAAGTCGACCGCGCACCGCAACATCCCGACGTTCGACTTTGAGGATTTCCCGCTCGAGGACGACACCGCAAACCTGCGCTTCGGCCCGAGCCTGCACGACGGCCTGCTCGCACTTTTGCCGCTGGTTGGCGTGTGGACCGGCTCCGGCCAGGCCAACGACAACGGCGATGAGTACGCCTTCGGCCAGCGCCTTGTTGTCTCCCACGACGGTGAGAATTACCTCCGCTTCGAGTCGCGCATGTGGCGTCTCGACGAGGACGGCAACGCCACCGGCGCCGACCAGCGCGAGGTCGGCTTCTGGCGCATCTCTCTCAAGGACGAAATCGAGGTGACCCTGACCAACTCCCGCGGTTTGGTTGAGATCATGTACGGCGCGCCTGTCAACGAGCGTGCATGGCAGCTCACCAGCGCCTCCACCATCGCAACGGAGACCGGCCCTGAGTCTCACGGCCCGGGCAAGCGCCTCTACGGCCTGATGCCGAACAACAACCTCGGCTGGGTTGACGAGCGCGCCGTCAACGGCGAGATGGTGCCGTACATGTCCGCAGAGTTGAAGCGCATCGCGGGCTAGGGCCGGTTAGCTCAGCGCCGCGGAAATCAGCTCCTTGATCTCGGCTTCATTGTCGGGAGCGGGGAGCTTTTTGCCGTCCAGGCGCTTGACCCGGGTGGCGATGCGCGTCGAGCTCACCAGCCACACCGACTCCGCCTTGAACAGTTCGTTGAGGTAGATGTCCTTCGCCTTGCACTTCCACCCCTGCTCGGCGGCGTATTCAAACAGGGCGGCTTGGGTGGTGCCGGCCAGCACACCCGGCCCCGGTGCCGGTGTGCGCAACCGCCCGCCCTTCTTCACCATGACCACCGACGAGGTCACCCCCTCGAGCACGCGTCCGGTGTCGGGATCGATGTAGATGACATCGTCCGCGCCTCCGGCTTTCGCCCAACGCAGCGCCGCCATCGACGCCGCATAGTTGAGCGTTTTCGCACCTTCGCGCATCCACGGCGCATCGCCCGTGACGGTGTAGCCGCGTGGGGTAGTGAGCACAGAGACGCCGCGTTCGCGTTGTGCCAGGGTGTCGTCGTCAAGCGGGCGAATGGTCAGCCAAGCAGTTGCAACGCCGGTGGTTTCACGGCCGCGTGAGAGCGTCCATACGCACTTCGCCTCCACGCCTTCGGTGCCGCCGCGCTCACGGCAATAATCGGCGACCGCCTCCTCGGTGGCGCGCTCCCAGTGGGCCGCGCCCGGCTCCGGCAGATCCATCAGTTCCGCCGACCGGGCGAAGCGCTCGAGATGCTTCTCCAGGTTGAGCGGTTTGCCATCTCGAATGAGGATGCTTTCAAAGATCCCATCGCCGCGCGTGACCACCGCATCGTCCCAGAACACGTGGGGCATGTTGGTGTTTTGGCGGCGTACGGACCCGCCGTACGGTTCGACGAGATAGATCACGGGCGCAGGCGCGAGCGGTGCAATAGACATAATGCCCCTATGATAGGCGCCCATGGGTTACGCATCGGTTCTTTTGGCCAAGCCGGGTGCTGCGGAGCTTCCGGGCGATTCGCTTCTCGACGCCACCGGCGTCGCCTGGCACTACGGCGATCCGTTGGGGGAACAACGCAAGGCCACCAGAGATACCGTCGCCGTCGACCGCTCCAACCGCGCCGTCATTGCGGTGTCCGGCCCTGATGCGCCGGGTTTCCTCAACAACCTGCTATCGCAAAAGCTTGACGACGCCACCTCCGGGTTCACCGCCTCCGCCCTCGACCTCAACGCACAGGGGCGCATCCTGCACCACGCCGATATCGCCGTAGCCGATGACGTGTTTTACCTGGACACCCCCTCCTACCAGGCAGAAAGCCTGCTGACCTATCTGCAGCGCATGGTGTTCTGGTCCGAGGTGACCGTGGAGCAAACCGATCTTGCTGTGGTCACGCTGCTTGGCCCTGCTGCTGCCCAGGTTGAAGGCGCTGTATTCACTCGCGTCATCGACGACTGGGGTGGGGTGCACCGCACCGATATTGCCGTGCCCCGCGAGCAACTCAACGCGATCGCCGAACAGTTTCCACTGGCCGGTCTGATGGCGTTTACCGCCCTGCGCGTCGCCGCCGGCGAACCGGAGCAGCGCGCCGACCTCGACGAGCGCTCCATCCCCCACGAAGCCCCCTACCTCATCAATCGTGGCGACCACATCGGTGCCGTCCACCTGGAGAAGGGCTGCTACCGCGGCCAGGAAACCGTTGCCCGAGTGGAAAACCTCGGCCGATCCCCGCGCCTGCTGGTCAAACTCCAGCTCGATGGCTCCGCCCCTGAAGAACCAGTGCCCGGTGCGGAGATCACCGCCGGCGGACGAAACGTCGGCCGACTCGGCACCGTCGTACACGATGCCGACGAAGGTCCGGTGGCTCTCGCCCTAGTGAAGCGTTCCGCGTTGGAGGTTCCCCTGGAAATCCAGGGCGCTGCAGCCTCCGTCGACCCCTCCTCGTTGCCACAAGATGAGGGTGAACGTGCGGGCCGCAAAGCTGTTGATCAGCTTCGTCGTGGCGGCATGACGCCAAAATAACCGCAGGTGGGACACCTAAGGGGCATTTTTAAGATACTCAAGCTATAGTGTCCTACAGGAAAATAACGAAGAATCATAAGAGGCCGCCCACACATGGGCCGCCCAGAACCACCTCAAGGGGGTCACGCCATGGGCCGCGGACGCGCAAAAGCCAAGCAGACCAAGGTTGCTCGCCAGCTGAAGTACAACACTCCTGAAATGGATCTCGCCTCGCTCCAACGCGAGCTTGCAGGGAAGACCCCGGGCCGCAGGTGGGATGACGACGACTCCGAGGTGGACGACCAGTACGCCGACTACGCCAACTGGGATGAGGACGACGACCGCTAGTCCACCCTTCACGTAAAAGTGCACCCCGCTCGCTCGGGGTGCTTTTGCGTTGCCTGGGGCCTTCTGCGCTTCTGCTCGACGGTCCTGGCCTGCTGTTTTCCCTGGTCGTCTAGCTCTGTGTTTGTGGAACCAGACGATGAGCTCCGTGTTGACCATGGTGGTCGTTATCACCTGGGGGTTTGTGAAGGCGGTTTCGAGACCGTCTAGCTAGGTTTGCGGGGGGTGCTAGACGATCAGGTGTAGCAACGAAAAGAGTGTGCCCTCATTGGGGCACA
>NZ_KV827960.1:0-1440 GCF_001836265.1 Corynebacterium sp. HMSC036E10 | reverse complement strand
GGGTACTCGAGTGGCGAACGGGTGAGTAACACGTGGGTGATCTGCCCCGCACTTCGGGATAAGCCTGGGAAACTGGGTCTAATACCGGATAGGACCACTTCTTGGAGGTTGTGGTGGAAAGTTTTTTCGGTGTGGGATGAGCTCGCGGCCTATCAGCTTGTTGGTGGGGTAATGGCCTACCAAGGCGTCGACGGGTAGCCGGCCTGAGAGGGTGTACGGCCACATTGGGACTGAGATACGGCCCAGACTCCTACGGGAGGCAGCAGTGGGGAATATTGCACAATGGGCGCAAGCCTGATGCAGCGACGCCGCGTGGGGGATGACGGCCTTCGGGTTGTAAACTCCTTTCGCTAGGGACGAAGCGCAAGTGACGGTACCTAGAGAAGAAGCACCGGCTAACTACGTGCCAGCAGCCGCGGTAATACGTAGGGTGCGAGCGTTGTCCGGAATTACTGGGCGTAAAGAGCTCGTAGGTGGTTTGTCGCGTCGTTTGTGTAAGCCCGCAGCTTAACTGCGGGACTGCAGGCGATACGGGCATAACTTGAGTGCTGTAGGGGAGACTGGAATTCCTGGTGTAGCGGTGGAATGCGCAGATATCAGGAGGAACACCGATGGCGAAGGCAGGTCTCTGGGCAGTAACTGACGCTGAGGAGCGAAAGCATGGGGAGCGAACAGGATTAGATACCCTGGTAGTCCATGCCGTAAACGGTGGGCGCTAGGTGTGAGTCCCTTCCACGGGGTTCGTGCCGTAGCTAACGCATTAAGCGCCCCGCCTGGGGAGTACGGCCGCAAGGCTAAAACTCAAAGGAATTGACGGGGGCCCGCACAAGCGGCGGAGCATGTGGATTAATTCGATGCAACGCGAAGAACCTTACCTGGGCTTGACATACACCAGACCGGGCCAGAGATGGTCTTTCCCTTTGTGGTTGGTGTACAGGTGGTGCATGGTTGTCGTCAGCTCGTGTCGTGAGATGTTGGGTTAAGTCCCGCAACGAGCGCAACCCTTGTCTTATGTTGCCAGCACGTGATGGTGGGGACTCATGAGAGACTGCCGGGGTTAACTCGGAGGAAGGTGGGGATGACGTCAAATCATCATGCCCCTTATGTCCAGGGCTTCACACATGCTACAATGGTCGGTACAACGCGTTTGCGAGCCTGTGAGGGTGTGCTAATCGCTGAAAGCCGGCCTTAGTTCGGATTGGGGTCTGCAACTCGACCCCATGAAGTCGGAGTCGCTAGTAATCGCAGATCAGCAACGCTGCGGTGAATACGTTCCCGGGCCTTGTACACACCGCCCGTCACGTCATGAAAGTTGGTAACACCCGAAGCCAGTGGCCTGTCATGGGAGCTGTCGAAGGTGGGATCGGCGATTGGGACGAAGTCGTAACAAGGTAGCCGTACCGGAAGGTGCGGCTGGATCACCTCCTTTCTAAGGAGCTT
>NZ_KV827959.1:0-40137 GCF_001836265.1 Corynebacterium sp. HMSC036E10 | reverse complement strand
CGGATGTAAAAGATCCTGGGGAAGCTGCCACTTCACCCAGGTTCAAAACCGTTCCTGCAATCACCACACCAGGTGCATCACTCGCGGATATAACCAGCATAGACGAGTTGGAGAAACTCGAATACGAATACATCGATGTGCCACTGGAGCTTCGCATCAACCGTCACGGTGTCGTTGCCGTTTGCGGCTACTCGCTCTATGTCGGTCTTCGCTTTGCAGACAGGGATCTCTTAAGTCACGTCACCGTCGACAATGTCGCCGAGTTCTACACCGCTCACGACGGGGAATTCCTGTTTAGTTTTCCGTTGCCGATCAAGCTCAAACACCGCCCCACCGGTGGACAGATCAACATCAACCACGTCGAAGGTATGACGCACCGTCGTCCACCGAAGCTACGTCATGACCTATCCAAACCCAGACCAAAGCGAGCCAAACCCACCCGGAAAAACTACGGCTAGGACGTGTCCAATAACTCACTGGACTCCTTGTCCAATAAGTGGCTGGACTCCTTGTCCAAAAACTCTATGGACATAACAGTGATCGTCTAGTGCCCCCTCACAGGCAGCTAGACGATCTGCTTTTGACGCCTACCCCAGCAGCTCCTTTACGCTAGCCGGGTCGGCATCGGAGAGCATTTGGCGGCAGCGGTCGTACTCGGCGTCGTCGCCAATCGCCTTGGAGGTCAGCGCGAGCATCGCGATGGCTTTGAGCACACCGCGGTTCGGCTCGTGGGACGCCGGGACCGGACCCCAGCCCTTCCAACCGTTGGCGCGCAGGCGGTCCAGGGAGCGGTGGTAACCGGTGCGGGCGTAGGCGTAAGCGATGAGTTTGTCGCCGGATTCGAGTTCACGCTCGGCGCGGGTGGCCCAGACGGCGGGGGAGTCGGGGTGGGCGAGCGCGGTGTCGTCGGCAAGGAGGTCCTTGCCGGTGGCCGGGTCTGCGGGAAGTTCGATGGGCTTCGGTGCAAGCATGTCGTTGATTTCCATGATGGCCAGGCTACCCACAACGTGCGCTACGCGGTCCAGAAGTCGGAGGCGTCCAGCCCGAAGCGGTACAGGCAGCGGCGCAAAAGTGGCATGGACAGGCCGATGACGCTGGTGGGGTCGCCGTCGATGGAGTCGATAAACCAGGAGCCGAGTGCCTCGAGCGTGAACGCGCCGGCGCACTGAAGCGGCTGGCCGGAGCGGGCGTAGGCCTCGATGTCGGCATCGGATACGTCACCGAAGCGGATGGCGGTGGTGACGGTATCCACGACCCATTCGCCGCCGAACCACACCGCATGCCCGGTGAGCAGGTGTGCTTCCTTACCGCGCTGTGCTTTCCACCGGCGGATAGTTTCGTCGACGGTGTGGGGTTTGCCCAGCAAGGTGTCGTCGAGAAGCAGCATGCTGTCGCAGCCAACAACAACGTCGTCGGGGAATTCCGCAATTGCGGTCTCGGCTTTTGCGCGGGCGAGGGTGGCCACGGTGGTGGCGGGTGGGACGTCGCCAAGTACAGCGATCACCGCATCCTCATCGATGTGCGCGGGGCGCAGCACCGGGGTGACGCCGCCTTGTTCGAGCAGCATGCGTCGCGACGGCGACTGCGACGCCAACACCAACCGCATTAGAAATACGCCGCCGAATCGAACGCGTGCGGATTAAACGCAGTCGCCGGGTGGGACGCACCCCACATGTTGGCGTCCGGCTGCACCCCGGACTGCTTGCGTTCGCGCTGGAGCTGCAGCAGCACCTCGGTCAGCGCCTGCAGTTCCGCCTCGGTGGGGTTGCCTTTAACTACCTGAATATCCACGTCAGCCTCCTTACAGCGGGATGTTGCCGTGCTTCTTCTGGGCCGGGTAGGTCACCTTGCGCTCAAGCAGGCGCAGACCCTCGAGGACGCGGGCGCGGGTGGTGGACGGTTCGATGACGGCGTCGACCATTCCGCGCTCAGTGGCCACGTACGGGTTGAGGTTGTCCGCGGCGTACTGCTCCTCGTCGGTGCCGATCGCCTCGGCGGCGGTGGTGGCGTCTGCCAGTGCGATCTGTGCGGTCGGCCAAGCGAACACCAGGTCCGCGCCCAGGCCCTTCGAGCCGAGCAGCGCGTACGACGGACCGAACGCCTTGCGGGTGACCACGGTGATCGTGCCCACCTGGGCCTCTGCAAACGCGTAGGCGAGTGCGGCGGCGGCTGCGGCGGACCCGGAGCGCTCCTCCTCGACCGACGGGAGGAAGCCGGGGGAGTCCACGAACTGCACGATCGGCAGGTTAAACGCGTCGCAGGTGCGGATGAAGCGTGCGGCCTTGCGTGCGGCGTCGCGGGTCAGGCAGCCAGCCAAAACACTCGGCTGCGTTGCGACGACACCAACCGCGCGCCCGCCCACGTGCGCAAAACCGGTGACCACGGAACCTGCGAAGCCAGCGGAGAGTTCCAGAACGTCGCCGTCGGTGACCGAAGCCAGGATGTCGGTGACGTCGTAGGGCTGGTTGTCGTCGTCAGGCATGAATGTGTCGAGGTCGGCCTCCGTCGCAGGGGCCTCGGCGTTGTCCGCGCCCAGCGGGGAAGCGGCCTTGTTATTCAGCGGCAGGTAGCTGACCACGGTACGGGCCAGGTCCACCGCTTCCGTATCGGTCGCGGCGACGAGCTGCGCCAGGCCAGTCTCCGCGGCGTGGACGGCGGTGCCGCCAAGCTCATCGGAAGTCGTTTCGGCGCCGGAGACCTTGCTCACGATGTCCGCCGTGGTCACGTGCAGGGACGCGCCCTCGGCCATGACGGTGATGTCCGCCATCGGGACCGTGGTGGCAGCGAGCGAGGCGACATCCCCGGCCACGACCGCGATCTGCGGAATCAAACCCGACGCACGGGTTGCCGCACGCAGGATCTGTGCCTGCATATGCGCGGTGACAATGCCTTCCTTCCAACGCGGGCCAGTCGAGTCATAAATACCGATCAGCGGCACGCCGGTCTTGGTTGCCAAGTCGTAGATCTTGAGGATCTTCTCGCAGTACACCTCACCGACCTGGCCGTCGAAAATCGTCGGGTCTTGGGAGAAGACGCAGACACGACGGCCGTCGATCAGCCCGTAGCCCGTAATCACACCGTCGGTGGAAGGCTTGGACTTGTCCATCTTGTATGCCTCGACGCGGTGCTTGGCCAGGGCGTCGGTCTCCACGAACGTGCCGTCGTCGAGAAGCGAAAGCACGCGCTCACGAGCAGTGGTGCCGCCAGCCTCATGGACAGCATCGATCGCGTCCTGACCGACCGGTGCCTGCGCCTCATCCAGGCGATTGCGCAGATCCTGAATGCGGCCAGCCGTCGTGGTCATGTCGGGTTTAGATGAACTCATAACGCCCCAGTCTAGATTCCGAGATTGTTCCTGCCACATTGCCTATCGACGGCGCGTCGCCAGACGTTTCGCTACGGCGGGGCGTGGTTCGCGTGGCCGGAGCGCGGGGTTGGGGTGAGGGAGCGGGGAACACTAATTGCCGAGAAGCACGAGAGGCATAACGATCACACCGTCACGTCGTACATAAGCCTGTTTCCCCGTGGTAAGGACCATGAGGTTGGTGACGCGGTCTGGAATACGTTCGCGCAACCATAGGAGGTGTCGGACGTCGGCGTCGTCGATATGAGGCTTCAGCTTGACCTCCACCCCGAGTACCTCCCGTTCAGCGCCCTCAATGATGAAGTCGACTTCCCGCTCTCCCGCGTTGGACCTGAGGTGGTAGACCTTGGCCCTGTTTGCTTGGGCCAGTACACGCAGGGTGAGCGCGCACAGAGACTCGAAAAGCGGCCCGAACATGTGCGCAGCACGGTTACTCAAGAGGCCAGATGAGGATATTCCAAGAAGTCTGGCAGCGAGGGCGGGGTCAGCCAAGTGATGCTTTGGGCCTTGCTGCAGACGCTTGAACTCATTGTTTTCTGGAACCCAACCAGGAACTGGATCAAGCAGCCAAATCTTTGCAAGGTGCTCACGATAAGCGAGTGTGGTCTTCTGATTCGGTTGTTCAGTCTGACCGCCGGTGGTCGCATCAAGCAGTCTGGAGTAAGCGGTGGTAGTCGCTGTTGCAGCAGCGTATGCACGCAACCAGCTTCGAAGCGATTCCGGCCGTCTCACCTCGTATCCTGCATCGGGAATATCACGATCGATGATTCGCTCAATGTAGGAATCCAGCAGTGTGACCTGGATGAGCGGATTCGCGGAAGCGATGGCGGGGAATCCGCTTCCGGTGATGAGGCGTGCGTAGTCGTCGAGCGTACAGTCAGAAGAACCAGTTACATCGGTGTTTCCGGCCAAGATCCCGGCGAAGCTGCATGTGGGGTTAGCGACGCCACGTTCATGCACTGCCATTGGTCGCATTCTCAGTGAGACGATGCGTCCGGCCCCAGAGTGTGAGCCCTTCGGGTCAACTGGGGTAGCAGAGCCGGTGAGGAGGAAGCGCCCGGGCCCAGCGCCCTGATCTACTTGACGGCGGACAGAATCCCAGATCTGGGGAAGATGCTGCCACTCATCTAGTAGAAGAGTTCCATCTGGTGCGGAGGAGAGCGAGAAATCTGCCTCGGCAACGTTCCTCATATCGGGATCGTCGAGATACCAAGCAGCGTCGGCTCGGCGCCTTGCAGTGTCGGTCTTGCCCACACCTTTTGGTCCGTCAATTGCGATTGCGGGCAGGTGAGGCATAAGGAGATCAAGCTCGTCATCAAGCGTGCGCCGAAGATATGACATACGGGTAGTGTACAGCATGAATAGTTCCTACTACCTGATTTTCAGGACTTCTACTACCCGTTTTTCAGAAGGGCTACTACCTGATTTTCAGGACTCCTACTACCCAATTTTCAGAAATGGGGTGCCTCTTCGGCGAAGCGCGCTAACTGACCTTTGCGGGGAGAGGGGCACCGAAACCCCAACACCCTGCCCGCTACTACGCTCGTGACCATGAGTGTCAAGGACGTGCAGGCAATTCAGGACAAGGTGGCCGAATACTGGACTGACGTGCGGTGGGTCGAGTCCACCGGGTCGACGAACGCGGACCTGCTCAAGGACGGTTCCGCGCCGGGCACGGTGCTCATCGCAGACGAGCAAACCGCTGGCAAGGGCCGCTTGGGCCGCCATTGGGTGTCGCCGAAGGGCTCGCAGTTGGCCATGAGCATGGTCATCGACGTGACCGATACCCCGCCGCCGTTCGGGTTGCTGTCTATCGCGCCGGGGGTGGCGGTGACGGATGTGGTGCCGCAGGCGCAGTTGAAGTGGCCGAACGATGTGCAGATTTGCGGCAAGAAGATCGCTGGCATCCTCTCGGCGTTGGATATGCCGCGGGTGATTGTGGGCATCGGCATTAACGTCGCTATGCGTCCGGAGGATCTGCCGGTGGAGACCGCCACCGCCCTGAACCTGGAGGGCATTGACGTGGATTTCGACGAGTTCACCGCCGACATCCTCGCCGCGATGGGCCGTCGTTTGAAGCAGTGGCAGGAGCGCGACCCGCAGTTGTTGGAGGATTACCGCAAGGTCTGTTCCACCATCGGCCAGCAGGTTCGCTTGGAGTTGCGCGAGGGGGAGGAGACGGTGCGCGGCCTGGTCACGGGCATTAATGATGAGGGCGAGGTGCTTATCGACGACACCCCGTTCTCCGTCGGCGATGTCCACCACCTCCGCCCGACCCAGTAGGCGTGCAGTAACCTAGCCGGTCATGGCTAACAAAGCGGTGTTTCGCGTCGGCGAGGACGAGGTGGTCCTCGCCGATGTGTGTGCGCCGCTTTCTTCGTTGACGTTCCCGTTGCTGGAGTTAGTGGCGCTCACGGGTATCGCCTGGATGGCGATCGGCTGGATGGACGTGACCCCGCACATCGATCCGGGGATGCGCAACATTGTGGTGCTGATCTGGGCGATGCTGGCCCTGTGGCGGTTTGTGTTGCCGTTGGTGTCGTCGCGACGCAGGCGCTTCGTGGTCACCGACAAGCGCGTCCTGGCGCGGGGGCGGCGTGGCGCGGTGGATTCGATCCCGTTGCGCCAGATCCATTCGGTGCGCCGGGAGCGCGGGGGCTTGTGGATCGCGCTGTATGGATACGCCCAACCGGTGCGCTTCGATCGGGTGGGCAAGACGCGCGCGGTGGAGAAGGTGCTGCAGTCGCAGCTGCGCGGCTAGGCGCCCCCGCGCCGCAGCACCCGCGCCGCAGCCCCGCGGCTAGTCCTTGACTTCCGTGGTGTGGAGCTGCTCGTCGAGGTCCTCAGGCGAGAGGTGCCCGCCGAGGAATTCGGCGGTGACGGGCAGGTGCAGTTCCATGTCGGTGCCGGGGCACAGTTCGATGACGGCGTCGTCGACGGTGTAGTCGAGGACGTGGCCGCCGCGCGTGTGGTCGTCGTCAATGAAATGCACGTGGCAGCCGGGCACACCGATGCCTTTGGCGTACATGGGGGTGCGGAATCCGCCGATGACGCCTTCGACGTCGGTGAAGATGTGTTCGGCGTCGTCGGAGACCGCCTCGGACATTGGGGGATAGGGCTTTTCTTGTTTGGTGACGGTACGCACGCGGACTTCTTTGAATCGGCCGGTGATTTTGACGGCGGTGAAGAAGTTGTGGCTGGGTTCGGCGTCGTCGATAAATCTGGCGAGTTCGGCGCGGACCATGCCGGCGGGGGCATCGAAACGCAGGCGGGGTACGAAGTTGGTCACCACGGTAAAGGGGGTGCGTTGGTCGAGGTCAGCGACGCGGGCTTTGCCGTCGGAGGTGAGTTGGTGGCATACGCCGTCGAGGATGAGCATCTCGCCGTCGAGGGCGTCGAAGGTGCCGAGGCCGAAGTTGCCTTTGCTCAGGATGTCGCTGATGGTGAGCTCGCCGTCGTAGATGCCGTCGAGAAGTGCGGTCATGAGAGAGTTTTGGAAAATGGTGTGGCGGGCGATGGTTTCAGACATGGCTGCGATGCTAGTCGGTTGGCCGACTACAGTGTGGGGCGTGAGTAACGCGTATGGGATGCCTGTTGTCGCCGTGCTTGGCGACGGCCAATTGGCACGAATGATGCAAACAGAAGCTATCGAGCTCGGCGTGGACACTCGCGTGCTCGCGTCGAGTAAGGACAAGTCGGCGGCGCAAGTCTTCGGTGATGTCCGCATCGGCGACTACACCAACCTTGAGGATCTGCGCGCGATCGTCGAGGGCGCGGACGCGGTCACGTTTGATCACGAGCATGTGCCGAACGAGTACGCGCAATTGCTTATCGACGACGGCGTCGCCGTCGAACCCCGCCCCGAAGCCCTCATCTACGCCCAGGACAAACTCGAGCAGCGCCGCCGCCTCGCTGAGGCGGGCCTGCCGGTGCCGCCGTTCGCGGCCATCACGTCGGCTGCGGACGCGGAGGCGTTCTGGGACGAGACCGACGGTCAAGTCTGCCTGAAGGCGACGCGGGGTGGGTATGACGGGCATGGGGTGTGGTTCCCGTCGTCGAGAAGCGAGTGCGCGGAACTCGTCGAGGACCTGCTTGGCCGCGACCTGCCGCTGATGGCGGAGAAGAAGGTCGCCTTTACCCGTGAGTTGTCCGCCATGGTGGCACGCAACCGCTCCGGCGATGTACGCGCGTGGCCGGTGGTGGAGTCGCGCCAGGCAGACGGCATTTGCCGCGTGGCCATCGCGCCCGCACCGAACATGTCAGACGAGTTGGCTCAGCACTGCGAGAAACTCGCCGTCCGCGTGGCCGAAGGCTTGGGTGTCACCGGCGTGCTGGCGGTGGAACTGTTCGAGTTTGAGGGTCCGAACGGCCCGGAGGTGGCCGTCAACGAGTTGGCCATGCGCCCGCACAACACTGGCCACTGGACCCAGGACGGCTGCCTGACCTCCCAGTTTGAGCAGCACATCCGTGCGGTGTTGAACTGGCCGCTCGGTGCCGTGGACACGCTCGCGCCGGCGACTGTCATGGTGAACACCCTTGGCGGCGACGAGGACCCGGATACCCCGATGGCCGAGCGCGTCGTCGCGGTGATGCGCAAGTACCCGCAGGCCAAGGTGCACCTCTACGGCAAGGACCACCGACCGGGCCGCAAGATGGGCCACGTCAACGTGTGCGCCGACACCGTCGAGGAGGCACTCGCGATCGCCGAGGACGCCGCGCACTACATCATCCACGCAACCTGGAAGGACTAAGCAGATGGCACAGCCGCAAGTTGGCATCATCATGGGCTCGGACTCGGACTGGGACACCGTCGCCCCGGCCGCCGAGGTACTCGCCGAGTTTGGCATCCCGTTCGAGGTCGGCGTGGTCTCCGCCCACCGCACCCCGGACAAAATGCTCGCCTACGCCAAGGAAGCACACGCCCGTGACCTGCAGGTGATCATCGCCTGCGCTGGCGGTGCCGCACACCTGCCGGGCATGGTCGCCGCGGCCACGCCGCTGCCGGTCATCGGTATCCCGCGCGCGCTGGACACGCTCGACGGCATGGATTCGCTGCTGTCCATCGTGCAGATGCCGGGAGGTGTCCCGGTGGCAACGGTCTCCATCGGTGGTGCAAAGAACGCCGGCCTGCTCGCCGCCCGCATCCTGGGTGCCGCCGACCCGGCTGTGCAGCGCAAGATGGTGGACTACCAGGCGCGTATGGCAGCCGAGGTAGAGCGCAAGGACGAGGCGCTGCGCCAGCGCCTGATGGGTGAGTAACCCAATCGTTGTGTTAGGCGCCCGGATTGTGGACGGGCGCCCTTCTCGCATGCTCGAGCACCGCTTGCACAAGGCGCTCGAGGTGTGGCGTGCGAATCCGGCGCCGATCGTGGTGTCCGGCGACGGGGAGGCCGACATCATGGCCGCCTGGCTCACCGCCCACGGTGTGCCTGCCGGGGCGGTGGTGCTCGAGCCGCATGCGCGGTCCACGAACGAAAACCTGGAACGTTCCCGCGCGCTGTTCCCCGACGCGTCGTACCTCACCGTAGTGACCAGCGGTTTCCACGTCCCCCGTACCCGCGTGTGGGCGTGGCACCTGGGCATCCCGGTGCGCATGGTCGCTGCGACGACGCCTGAAACCTCGCGGAAGAAAAACTACGCGCGCGAAGTGTTCGCCGTGCCGCACTCCATCACGCGCGTTGCTTGGCGACGACTCGCCCGCCGCCTCTTCGGCCGCTGAGCCATGCAACACGTGCCGGGCGGCGTCGGCCAGCACGGCGGCGCCCGGGACTAGCGGGGGAGACCCGGCAGGTTGATGCCGAAGTGTGGGCCAGCAAAGTACAGGCCTGCTGCGCCGAGGGTGGCGATGATCGCAGCCGCACCGACCAGCAGCGCGACGAAGCGCCCTGCGTTATCGACTTCATCCTGGGTGTACTCGGAGCTACCCGGGCCGGTGGCCATCTTCTTGTCTTTCGGGGTGCTGTTTGTGTTCTCGGTTTCCGTCTGAGCCGTGGTCTCAGCCTGGGCCGGGGCGACAGTTGCGGTGGCGAGGCTGACGGTCAGTGCGGGGGCGAGAGCCAGCGCACCAGTGCGGCGGATCAGCGTGCGGGACATGCCGGATTCCCTTCATCAATGCGGGTAGTGTCCGGCACAGCTTAGCCCAGGAGTGCAGGGGTAACAGTTATGACTACTGGATACGCCGCGTGACGTTCTCAGCGGCGGAGATCTCCTGGAGCCGTTCATCGGATACCGAACCCGTGACGACGACCACGGATCCACCAGCGGCCAGCGGTACCATCACCGACATCGTGAAGTCATCGGTGCCACGCCAATCTTGGGCGAGGTAGCGTTCGGCCTCAACGCCTGGCTGGGCGAAGGTGGACAGGTCTGGGCTGTTGCCGAAGTAGTCGTCGCCGTAGAAGCGCACGGTGGGGCCGAAGTCCACGGTGCCGGGCGGAATGGTGCCGCCGGCTTCCTCGACGCCGCGGCCGAACGGGTCGTCGGAGACCAGAACGCACTCGGCGGCATCGGTCCAGGCGTCGGCGCGTTCCGGGGTGGTGAAGACGATATCCGGGGAGGTTGGGTGGTCGTCGATAAGCGGAGTGCGCGACGAGTTCAACGTGCCCACCGCAATCACCGCAGCCTGCCAGGAGACGGGCAGGTCGATGACGATGCTCGCGTCGAGGGGGAGGTCGAATTCCTCGTCGAGCATGTTGGCTACTTTGCTGGCCCAGTTGTCCAGCGTTTGGGCGGAGAAATCCATGCGTAATCCCCGCGCATCGTCGTAAATGGTGAAGCGCGGGGATGCGGGATCTGCGGCGAGAAGTGGGGCGAGCATGCTCATGCTCGCCCAGTGTAGGCACTACAGGAAGATGGCAGCGCCGGGGCCGAGCGGCAGGTCGAAGATGTACCAGATGAACAGCAGGGCAGCCCAGGACACCCAGAACGGAACCACGAACACGATCAGGCGCGACATCAGCGTGCCCAGGCCCGCATTGGGCTCGTATCGACGAAGCAACGTCAGGATCACGATGATGTACGGGTTCAGCGGGGTGATGATCTGGGTGGCGGAGTCGCCGACACGGAACGCGGCCTGCGTGAAGGCGGGCTCGAAGCCGATCAGGGCGAACATTGGGACGAACACGGCTGCCATCAGGGTCCACATCGCGGAGCCGGAAATAACCAACAGGTTCAGGCACGACGCCAGGATGATGAACGCGAGGATGGCCGCGAAGCCGGTGATGCCGGCCGCCTCGAGCATCTCTGCGCCCTTGACGGCGGAGAAGGTGCCGATGCCGGACCAGCTAAACAGGGAAATGAACTGGCCGAGGATGAACGCGAGAACCAGGAAGCCGAGCATGTCGCCCATCGCCTTGGTCATCATGTCCACGACGTCCTTGATGTTCTTCACTGTGCCAGCGACCTTGCCGTAGACGATGCCGAGGACCATGAAGTAGGTGAAGACGATGAACACGATCGACTGCAGCAGCGGGGACTTCGGTAGGAAGCCACCTTCTTCGTTGCGCCACGGGGAATCCGGGATGAGTACTGCGAACAGGATGATTGCCGTGACGATAAGCGTGGCGACGCCCGCCCACATCAGGCCGCGGCGTTCCGGCTTGGTCAGTTCGACGGAGATCTCGTTGCCGTCGGCGTCGCGGTTCATGCCGTCGTCGCCCTCGACCATCTCCTGGGGGACGTCGAGTTTGTGCATGCGGGGCTCGAGGATCCTGTCGATGATGAAGCCACACGCCAGGCCCAGGATGATAGAGGCGGCGATGTTGAAGTAGTAGTTGGACACCGGGTTGACCTCGGTGGCGTCCATGCTCGGCAGGGTTTCCATCACGGCGTTGGTGATGCCGGCGAACAGGGCGTCCAGCGACGTCGGCACTAGTGCGGTGGAGTAGCCAGCGCCGACGGCGGCGAAACCACCGAGCAGGCCTGCGACCGGGTGGCGGCCAGCGGCCTTGAACACCATCGCGGCCAGCGGCGGGATGACCACGAACGCGGCGTCCGCCATGATCGAGCCGGTCACGCCGATGATGCCCACCGCGTACGGCAGAACCGAGCGGTTAGCGGAGCCGAAGAGCTTGCGGATGAGCGCGGAGAGCATGCCGGAGCGCTCGGAAACGCCCACGGCGAGCATGATTGGCAGGACCGTGACCAGTGGCGGGAAGCCGAGGTAGTTCTGGCCGAGGGTAGTGGTGAACCAGGCCAGGCCTTCACCGGTGAAGAAGCCCTTGATCTTCACACTTTCGTCCTCGCCGGGCACTGCGACTTCGGCCCCGAAGTACGCCATCACGGTGGAGATCACCGCGGTGATGAGGAACAGGATAAGGAAGAGCGTGAATGGCTCCGGAAGTTTGTTGCCTACCGACTCGATGGTGCCGAGGAGGCGATCCATTGCGGTTTTCTTCTGTGGTGGGCTGCTGTCGGCAGAGCGCTCGAGCTCGGCGCTCTCTGTGGCTTTTCGCGTACTCATGCGTATATGTTGTACCAGTCACATTAATTCTGCGCTAGGGTTTTGTAGAAACGTAATCCGATCGACGGAGAGTGAGCGGACCGTGAGCGAAACGCATCCCAACCGCCCGACCAGCCCAACCCCACCGAACCCTGCCTTCCTGCAACGCATGGACGCAGTGGTGCGAGATGAGATCGCCGCTGCGTCGCCGCAGTTCCCGGTTGAGCCGGGCTATCCGGAGCGTGACGCGGTGTGGGGGAAGGTCGAGCGCAACGTCGAAGCCGTCCGGGCCGACCTGGAACACATCATGCGTGACCTGCACGCGAACCCGGAGGAGGCGTTTCAGGAATTCCATGCGCAGGCTGTGATTGCGAAGGTGCTTGAGGGGCAGGGGTTCGTCGTCAAGCAAGGGGCGCATGGCGTGGAAACAGCGCTGCGTGCGGAGTGGCAAAGCGACGATTTTGACCCGAGCACACATCCGACGGTGGCGGTGATGTCTGAATACGACGCGCTGCCGGGTATTGGACATGCGTGCGGGCACAACGTGATCGCTGCATCCGGGGTGGGTGGTTTCCTCGGTGCGGTAGGTTCGGGTTCGGGCCGCATCGTGTTTCTTGGCACCCCGGCGGAGGAGGGCCACACCGGCAAGGAGTACATGATCCGCGGCGGCATGCTCGACGGCGTGGATTGTGCGGTGATGATCCACCCGTTCTGCTACGACCTGGTGTCGCACGCGTGGACGGGGCGCCGCTCGCTTACCGCAACGTTTACCGGCGTTGCCGCGCACGCGTCGATGCAGCCGTACATGGGGCGCAATGCGCTAGATGCTGCGACGCTTGCGTACCAAGCCATGGGGTTGTTGCGCCAGCAGATGCCGCCGTCGGATCGCCTACACGCAATCATCTCGGACGGTGGTGCGAGGGCATCGATCATTCCGGAGACGGCCACGCTGAGCCTCTACGTGCGTTCGCTGTACACCGAAACACTCATGGATTTGAGCAAGCGTATCGACGACATCCTTACCGGCGCCGCCCTCATGACCGGCACCGGCGTGGATGTGCAGTGGGATAACCACCCCATGTCGCTTCCTGTCCGCAACAACGAAACCTTGGCGGCGCGATGGGGTGCGACCCAGCAGGCGCGGGGTAGGGAAGTGTTGCCGGGTGGGATCTTGCCGGACTCGCAGGCGGCGTCGACAGATTTTGGCAACGTCTCGCAGCTCGTGCCCGGCATCCACCCGTTGGTCAAGATCGCGCCGGAGGGCACTGCGCTGCACACCACTAAGTTCGCCGATGCGGCGATCACCCCGGCCGCAATGGACGGTGTGATCGACTCCGCGGTGGGGCTCGGCCAAGTCATCGCTGACGTACTCAATGACCCGGTGCTGTTGCAGCGCGCTCGCGAGGAGTTCGAAGCGGCGGGCGGGGCGATCTCCGTGGAGGCGCTGCTAGATGAGGCCTAGATGACGCGTAACTGACGCCTGAATGGCGCGCTACAGGAAGATGGCAGCACCCGGGCCGAGCGGCAGGTCGAAGGTGTACCAAATGAACAGCATGGCCATCCAGAAGATCCAGAACGGAACCGTGAACATGATCAGGCGCGACATGAGCGTGCCCACGCCAGCCTTCGGTTCGTAGCGGCGCAGCTGCGTCAGGATCACGATGATGTACGGGTTCAGCGGGGTGATGATCTGGGTGGCGGAATCGCCGACACGGAACGCTGCCTGGATGAAGGCCGGATCGAAACCGATCAGGGCGAACATGGGCACGAACACGGCCGCCATCAGGGTCCATAGTGCGGAGCCGGAGATGATCAGCAGGTTCAGGCACGACGCCAGGACGACGAACGCGAAGATGGCGGCGAAACCGGTGATGCCTGCGGACTCGAGCGCGTTGGCTCCCTTGACGGCGGTGAAGGTGCCGATGCCAGACCAATTAAACAGCGCGATGAACTGGCCCAGGATGAACGCGAGGATGAGGAAGTTCACCATGTCCTTCATGGCGCCAGCCATCATGTCTGCGACGTCGGGTACGCGTTTGATCGTGCCCGCAACCATGCCGAAGACTAGGCCCATGACTACGAAGTAGAGCACCACGATGAACACTGTGGACTGCATCAAGGGCGAGTCCGGCAGGAAGTTGCCTTCCTCGTTGCGCCACGGAGAGTTCGGGATGAGGACGACGATCGTGCACACCACGGTCAGCAGCAGGGTGGCCCACAGAGTGGCGCGCAGGCCGCGGGATTCGGCGTCGGTGAGCTCTGCGGAGATTTCCTTGCCGTCGCGGTCGCGGGTCATGCCGTCATCGCCAGCAACCATCTTGTTCGGTACACCGAGCTTGTTTAAGCGGGGCTCGAGGACCTTGTCGATGATGAAGCCGGACAGAAGTCCCAGCACGATCGCGGAGACAAGGTTGAACCAGTAGTTAGAGACCACGGTGACCTCAGGGGCGTCGAGGCTTGGCAGTGCCTCCATCACGGAATTCGTGATGCCAGCAAACAGTGCATCGAGCGAGCCCGGCAACAGCGACGTAGCGTATCCCGCGCCCACGGACGCGAAGCCACCGAGCAGACCCGCCACCGGGTGACGGCCAGCAGCCTGGAACACCATGGCAGCAAGTGGCGGGATGACGATGAACGCCGGGTCGGCGATCAGCGAACCGGACACACCAATCAGGCCCACCGCATACGGCAGTACCGAGGTATTCGCGGAGGAAAACAGCCTGCGGATCAGCGCCGACAACATTCCGGAGCGCTCCGCGATACCGACTGCCAAGATGATCGGCAGCACGTACACCAACGGCGGGAAGCCAACGTAGTTCTTGCCCAGGTTCACGGTGAACCAGGCAAGGCCTTCGCTGGTGAAGAAGCCCTTGATGGGGCGGATCTCGTCGTCGCCAGGCACCTGCACTTGCAACCCAGCCCAGGCCATCACTGTGGAAATGACCGCGGTGATCAGGAAGAGCAACAGGAAGAGCGTGAACGGTTCCGGAAGTTTGTTACCTACCCGCTCAATAAAAGAGAGGAGCCGGTCTACGGCTCCTCTTGGTGTCTGATCTCGTTCGGTCCCATCGTCCGGTCCCGGGTCGGGAACCGTGCCTGATGTGGCCTCCTGAGGTGCTACCGAAGTGGAGCCCTGGGCGGCGTGGTGGACAGAATGATTCTTTGCAATGTTCATGCAAAGAGGTTTTACCTGTCGCCGATTCGAATTTCAGGCGATTGGGGGATATTAATTCACGCAGCGCGGGCTGTCCTCGCCAGCTGAGAGCTCAGGGGCAGGCTCGTTGGCACCGAAATCCTCACCTGGCGTGCCCACAGGAGCAACCTGTTCTGCCTCGTCAGCATCCATCGCGCCGGGCCCGTTGTAGTCGTCCGCGACGACGGCAATGACCGTGTTCGGCTCCACGCTGGCGTTGGCCACGACGGGCACTCCGCCGAGCAGCTGGGCCAGCTCCTGGGCGGCCGGGTCGTTCTCGTCTGCGGCAAGCACTTGGGTAGCTGTGTAGAGGCCTTCCATGGCGTTGGACACGCTGGTCACGGTCAGACCATCGCCATTGAGTACCTCTGCGACGCGTCCAGCCTGTCCGGGGACGCTGCCGGCGTTGAGCACGACTGCTTCGTAGCCGTTGAACGCCTCGCGTGGGGCGCTGGTGGCGGAGTCCGAACCGTCAGAACCCTCAGTGCCGTCCGTGTTGTCCTCCTCAGGCTTAATCGCTTCTGCCATGAACTTCTGCACCTGCGGTAGATCCACGGTGACGATGGACTCGCCATAGTCACCGACACCATTGACGGAGGTCACAGGGATGGTGGTGAAGGTGACGTTGCCACCAGCCAGGCCGGAAAGTTGCTGGGCCAAGCCCACAATGTCCCAACCCTTATCCAGTGTCACGGAGCGTTCCGCTGCGTTAGACAGTTCGCGCAGTTTCGCCGGGTTGGTCAGGGTGCCTGCGGAAAGCATCGACTGTACGAGCGAAGCCATGTAGGCCTGCTGGCGCACGATGCGGTCTAGGTCGCCGCGCGGCAGGTCGTGGCGTTGGCGCACAAACGACAGGGCTTGCGCACCGTCGAGGGTCTGCTCGCCGGCGGGGAACTTCGCGCCGGAGAGTGGCTCGTCCACGGGATTATTCAGGCACACTTTGACGCCGCCGACAGCGTCGGTGAGCAGCACGAAGCCAAGGAGACCGACCTGGGCGAAGTGGTCGACTTCGACACCGGTGAGGTCCGCTACGGCGTCGATCAGTCCCTCTTGTCCTGCGCGAGCAACCTGCTGTTCGAGCGCCGGGCCTTCGCTCATGCCGGATTCGATCAGTTCTTCGCGTTTTGCGGCAGCGTGTGCGCCGTAGACGCCATTAATTTTCAGGTTGCCGTAGTCGTCCGTATGCACATAGGTATCGCGTGGGATGGACACTGCGGTCGCGCGTGAGCCGTCCTCCGGGATGCGGATAACCATGATGGTGTCGGTGTTGATCTCACCGTCCGCGATACCCGCGTTCAGACGGGAAAGTTCCTGCTCACTTAAGGGGTTGCCCTGCGCGTCCGTGCGCGAATCGGAGCCCACCAGCAGAATGTCCATCGCGCCATCCAGGGCGTTGCCGTCTTTGCCTTTGCTTTGCGACGACACCTTTAAGTCCGACGCGCTCAACTGCCCGCCAAGCCGCCCAACGGCGAAATATCCGACGCCCGACAGGGCGATCGCGGCGGCGGAGACAATGGCAAGGGTGGTTCGCAGTGCGGGGTGGCCAGATTGCGAAACATCCCGCACCCGGGACGGGGCAGGTTTGATATCGCGGGCTTGCCGCCTGGGCTCAGTCACGCCGGGAATTATACGACATTCCCCGGCTCGCCCTGTGCCGTGCGCCGGAATTGGAGGTCATGGTGGGTATGCTGTCCAACATTGTGAAAGACACAGAGCATCATCCTGACGCTCATCAGGCGCCACTCGCGGTGATCACCGTGACGTATTCGCCTGGGGAGCACTTGGCGCAGCTCATCGCCTCCTTGGAGAAGGCGACGACGCGCCCCGTTGTGCTGCTTTGCGCCGACAACGGCTCCAAGGACGGCGTGCCGCAGCAGGCCGCACGCGAGCACGAGCACGTGGAGTTTTTCCCCACTGGTGGAAACATCGGTTATGGAGCCGCGATTAATGCGGCTGCTCGGCAGTTGGGGGATCGTCGAAAAGCAGGTGCGGTGCGCGGCGACTACTTCCTTATTGTGAACCCCGACGTGGAGTTCACCCCGGGGAGCATCGACGAGTTGATCCACTGCGCCGACGACGCGCCGAAGGCTGGCGCCGCCGGGCCCAGGATTGAAGAGGCCGACGGCTCCGCATACCCCAGCGCGCGCGAGGTGCCCAGCCTGGTCATGGGGATCGGGCACGCGCTGCTGTACGACTACTGGCCGTCCAACCCGTTTTCCCGCGCGTACCAAGCCGGGGCGAATATGGAGGTGCAACGCACAGCAGGCTGGCTGTCCGGCGCGTGCCTCCTTGTGCGGTGGGATGCGTTTGACCAGATCGGCGGGTTCGACGAGCGCTACTTCATGTACCTGGAAGACATCGACTTCGGGGACCGTCTTACCCGTGCAGGCTGGGACAATTTGTACTGCCCGAGTTCCGTGATCTTGCACGATCAGGGCCATGTTGCGGACCGACACAGGGGAGTTACGGTGCCTGCGCACCACGCCTCGGCGTATCGGTTCCAGCGCGACCGCCATCCGCATGCGTGGCAAGCGCCCATCCGCTGGGCGTTGTGGCTCGGCCTCCGAGTGAGGGGTGCGCTGCAGTTGGGCAGGGCGAAACCTGCACGCAGGGCTGGCACCGGCCGTGGGGAAGTGAACTGACAACAAGATGAAGGATCTAGCAATGGCTCAGACAGCCTCCACCGAAATCACCGAGTCTGCTGAAATTGCAGAAATCACAGAAATGGATGCGGTGATTCTCGTCGGCGGGCGTGGCACACGCCTTCGTCCGCTGACTGTCTCTACACCCAAGCCGATGTTGCCGACGGCAGGTTTCCCGTTCTTGGCACATCTGCTTGCCCGCATCCGTGAGGCTGGCATGCGTCACGTGGTGCTGGGGACGTCCTATAAGGCAGAGGTGTTTGAGGAGTACTTCGGCGACGGCTCCGAGTTCGGTCTAGAGATCGAATACGTCGTGGAGGAAGAAGCGCTTGGCACCGGCGGTGGCATCCGCAACGTCTACGAGAAGCTCCGCTACGACAACGTGATGGTCTTCAACGGTGATGTGCTTTCTGGCGCGGACCTGTCGGCGATTGCGCACACGCACGTGGATAAGGATGCGGATGTCACACTGCACCTGGTGCGGGTGCCGGATCCGCGCGCGTTCGGCTCGGTGCCGACGGATGAGGACGGCAATGTGCTGGCCTTTTTGGAAAAGACCGAGGATCCGCCGACCGACCAGATCAACGCTGGCTGCTACGTGTTTAAGCGTTCGGTGATCGAGCAGATCCCGGCAGGACGTGTGGTTTCCGTAGAGCGCGAAACCTTCCCGGGCCTGCTTGAGCAGGGTGCGAAGGTCGTCGGCCATGTGGATTCGTCGTACTGGCGCGACATGGGCCGCCCGGACGATTTCGTCCAGGGCTCCTCGGATGTGGTGCGCGGCATTGCGTACTCGCCGCTGTTGAAGGGGCGTACGGGCGAATCTGTGGTGGATCCGTCTGCCGGTGTTGCGCACGGCGTGATTCTGATGGGCGGCACAACGGTTGGCCGTGGCTGTGAGATTGGGGCGGGCTCGCGTATCGACGACTCTGTGATCTTCGACGGCGTCACCATCGAGCCTGGCGCAATGGTGCGCAATTCCATCATTGCTGCCGGAGCCACGATTGGAGCGAATGCGCGCTTGGTTGATTGTGTGATCGGTGAAGGCGCCCAGATTGGTGCGCGCTGCGAGCTGCAGGGTGGCATGCGTGTGTGGCCGGGTGTTGTGATCCCAGATTCGGGAGTGCGTTTCTCCCCAGACGCGTAACCGACACGCCAACACGGCCAAATAGTCGCGCTTTTTAGTCCCGACACTACATGTAGTACCCCCGAAGTCCACCCCCATTGCAGCTATACTGTGACAGTTGTGGCTGGTGTGAAAGTTGACGTGGGGAATGTCTGAAAAAGGCGCGCTCGGTTCACATTTTGGTTGCGACTATTTAGTGCCTCGGTGTGTAATCACAGAAGTGTTATTTCCGCATCCGCAACCAGCGGGTGCATCACTCTTCGAACGACCACCGAAAAGATCAACTAAGCAACAGGGAAGGTAATGGCGTGGAAAATCAAGCGGACGCCATCCTCCGCGGCGCTGCTGCGGGAGGGATGACCCTCGACGAGTTGTTTGGCACTGTCGAGCAGGAGTGGCAGGACCAGGCGCTGTGTGCGCAGACTGACCCCGAGGCCTTCTTTCCTGAAAAAGGCGGCTCAACTCGTGAGGCCAAACGAATCTGCAAGGCATGCGCAGTGCGCGATGAGTGCCTCGAGTACGCACTCGAGCACGATGAGCGCTTCGGTATTTGGGGTGGGCTGTCCGATCGTGAGCGTCGCCGTCTGAAGAAGCAGATCGGCTAACAACTCCCAAGATCTACAGGGTGGATCTACCAGGGAAAATCGGGATTCACAGTGCGTGGATCCAAATTTAAATAGTTTGCTACCAGCGCGGTGAGCACCCACGTGAGCAACTCTGCACGCTCCTGGGTGGTCACCGCGCGGTGTTCTATCGGCATGCGAAACACGACAAAGCGCGCACGGGTGGGGTTGCCGTGCTGATCCACGCCTGCCTGGAGCACCCGCCCGAGAGGGACCGGGCCGTCGGCGATGATCTCGTCCGGCAAGATCGTCATATCTGCGTGCAGGCGCATACGTGGGATCGTGTCCACCGCCAGATCCACGCTTGCCAGCTGCTCAAAGTACGCGTTGTGGAGCGGGGCGTAGGCCTCCATGACAAGTGCGTCGAATGCGTCGTTGCGTGAGCGATAGCGGGGCACCCCAACGGGCAGGAGCGGGCCACGGGCACCTCGCCCGTGGCGGTCGCGTGCGGCGCGGACGTGCGAGGGGCCGACGCCGGGCCTGGAAGGGGTTTGCATGACGGCAATCCTAAGGTGGAAACAGGCAGGTGTGGAGGGGGCGCGCCGCGCCGCAGTACAAAAACCTCAAGAAGGGGTTTAGACTGTCCGCCGTGAATGTCTTCCGTCGTTGTTGTCGCCCGGGTTGCGGCAGGCCCGCTGTGGCCACGCTGATTTACGCGTACGCGGACTCGACGGCAGTGATCGGTCCGCTCGCCCCGGTAGCAGATCCGCATGCGTGGGACTTGTGTGAGCGCCATTCCGCCCACATCACCGCGCCCGTTGGTTGGGAAATGGTCCGTGTAGAGCACGTCGAGTTAGAAGGCGATGAGGATGACGATCCGGAAGCCTCCGACATCACCGCCTTGGCCGAGGCCGTGCGTGAGGCGGGTCGACTGACCACTGGTTTGGTCGATTCTTCGCAGGACCCAATCGAGTACGAGGCCTCGCACGACTTCAACGACCCGGATACCTCGAATCACCCGGTGCATCGCACGAAGCGGGTGGAAGAGCAGATTGCTGCGCATAAGGCGGCGCGCCGTTCGCATTTGCGCATCGTGCCGGATCCTTCGGCTGAGCAGGAATAGCGAAACCACAGCAGCCGGGGAGGGGTCGTGTCGCGGGGCGCACTAAGATGGCCTGCATGGCTATCCAGCACACACGTGAGACTCTGAGCAGCGTTATTAAGGCCTACGACGTTCGAGGCGTTGTCGGCGAGCACATCGACGAGGACTTTGTCCGCACCGCCGGCGCTGCGTTTGCCCACATTCTGCGCGAGGAGGGTGAGACCCGTATCGCGGTCGGCCACGACATGCGTCCGTCGTCGCCGGCGCTGGCCGCGGCGTTCGCCGAGGGAGCTGCCTCCCAGGGGCTTAATGTCACCGACTTGGGGCTGACGTCGACTGACGAGCTCTACTTCGTTGCCGGCTCCCAGCGTTGCGCTGGTGCGATGTTTACCGCCTCGCACAATCCGGCTCAGTACAACGGCATCAAACTCTGCCGCGCGGGCGCGACCCCGGTGTCTACAGATACCGGTTTGTCGGAAATCGGCCGCATGATTCTTGAGGGCGTGCCGGAGTTTGAGGGGGAACGTGGTGTCGTCGAGAAGCAAAATGCGCTCGAGGCATACGCGAAGTATGTGCGTGATCTGGTGCCGGTGCCTACGCGGCGCAAGTTGGTCGTGGCAGTGGATGCCGCAAACGGCATGGCTGGGCTGACGGTTCCGGCGGCGTTGGGGGATATGGATATTCGCCCGCTGTACTTCGAGTTAGACGGAACTTTCCCGAACCATGAGGCGAACCCGCTCGACCCGAAGAATTTGGTTGACCTGCAGAAGTTCACTGTTGAGCAGGGTGCGGACATCGGGTTGGCGTTTGATGGGGATGCGGATCGTTGCTTTGTTGTCGACGAGCGGGGCGAGGCCGTCTCGCCCTCCGCCATCACTGCGCTGATTGCCACGCGCACCCTTGCGGAGAACCCCGGTGCGACGATCATCCACAACCTGATTACCTCGCGTGCAGTGCCGGAGATGATCGACGAATGTGGTGGCACCGCCGTACGCACCCGTGTGGGCCACTCTTACATCAAGGCCAAGATGGCCGAGCATGGCGCGCTATTCGGCGGTGAGCACTCCGCGCACTACTACTTTGCTGAGTTCTTCAACGCGGACTCTGGCTTGGTCGCTGCGCTCCACGTTTTGGCGGCACTGGCAGAGCAGGACAAGCCGCTGAGTGAACTGATGGCGCAGTACGAGCGCTACGTCGCATCTGGTGAGATCAACTCGGAAGTTGCCGACCAGGAAGCGGCGACGAAGCGTGTGGTGGATGCGTTCGCGGATCGTGCGGAATCGGTAGACACCCTCGACGGTGTGACTGTGAAGTTGAAGGACTCCAAGGCGTGGTTCAACGTGCGTGCATCCAACACGGAGCCGCTGCTGCGTCTTAATGCGGAAGCGCCGACCCAGGAAGAGGTCGACGCGCTGGTCAACGAGATTCTTGGCCTGATTCGTTCCTAGGCACCGAATTCTTGTAACTCGAACGGGGAGCGTGGGACTGCTATTTTGGACGTTTGCGCTCACGCAGAACCAAAGGAGGCCACATGGAGCGATTGGATGGGGTACTGCGACCCTACCCATGGGGGTCGCGGACGCTGCTCGCACAGCTGAGGGGGACGCCCTCGCCGAGCGAGAAGCCCGAGGCCGAACTGTGGTTTGGTGCCCACCCTGCCGCCCCAGCGACCATTGACGGACGTGGCCTCGACGAGATCATCGCCGAGGACCCCCAGGCAGCATTGGGCGACCGCGTGATTGCCCATTATGGCGAGCAACTGCCGTTTTTGGTGAAGTTGCTCGCGGCGGATTCCCCACTGAGTATCCAAGCGCACCCGTCGCGCGAGCAGGCCGTTGCTGGCTTCGAACGGGAAAACGCTGAGGGCATCAGCCTCAACAGCCCGCAGCGCAACTACAAGGACTCGAACCCGAAGCCGGAACTTATCGTCGCGTTGACTACGTTCCGTGCGATGGCGGGGTTCCGCCCTGTGGCGCAGATGACCGAGTTGTTCGAGGCGTTTTCCTCCCCAGCCTGGGACCGTTACGCAGCACTACTGCCAGCGGCCGGCGGTGCAGGAGACATGCGGGTGTTGTTTACTACCCTGGTGTCGTTACCCAAGCCCGCGCTGACGGAGGTGCTCGACGCCGTCGGACATAGTGCCCGCACGATCGCCGATGGAGGCACCGCAGCCCACCCTGCGTGGGTTGTGGAAGCAGCCGAGGTATTCCTTGAACTAGCGCAGCGTTACCCAGGCGACGCTGGTGCGTTTGCGGCTCTGCTGCTCAACATTGTCACCCTCAAGCCGGGTGAGGCGGCGTTCCTCGGCGCAGGTCAACTGCATGCCTACCTCAGCGGTCTCGGCGTGGAGGTCATGGAAAACTCCGACAACGTTCTGCGCGGTGGCCTGACCACCAAGCACGTAGATGTGCCAGAGCTCGTGCGTGTACTCGACTTTTCTTCGTTGGAATCGCCGCGCGCAGACACCGAGGAGGTGGCTGGTGGGAAGCGATTCGTGCTGCCGGTGGAGAGTTTCACCGTGAGCATGCACGAGCTTGATCAGGGCGAGTTGCGTATCGACGAAGATGGCCCCGCAATCGCACTCTGCACCGCGGGCACCGCCACGGACGGGACAATGTCAATCGCCGCTGGGGAGGCTGTGTGGATTCCCGCAAGCGATGGTGCGGTGACCCTGCGGCCTGCAACGGATGGGGAACCCACCCAGGTGTTTGTGGCTACCGTGTAACGCTTCGCGCGATCTGGTCAAGCGCCTCGCGGGGGCTAAAGCCCTCATCCGGCTGGGGGTATCCGGCCACGTCCTCCTTGCCCGGCACACGCGCCCGGGCAGTTGTGGGCGCAGATGCCTGCGACTGCAGTTGAGCCTCCAGCTGGTCTGCAGGAATCGCCTTGTTGTTTTCGGGGTGCTCATCGCGATCGTTCTCACGCGAGGTTGGCTCGGCGGGGGAGGAGCCGGGTGCGGGTTTGCCGTCCTTGATCTTCGGCTCGTTGTCCGCAGATGTGTCGGGGCCGCGCTCGGGCTCGGATGGTGCCGTGGGGATCCCGGAGGTGCCTGCCGAGTCGGTCTCGGTCGGCGTTTGTGCAGACGTGCCAGGCGTGTCAGGTGTGGACGGGTGCGACGCCTCAGGCGTTGGCTGCGGCCTGGACTCCGACGGGGACTCAGGCGTTGTCTCGGGGCGGTTCGGCCGTTCTTCGCTCGTTGTTCCAGACGGGCGGGTCGACTGTGAGGCTGACTGCGGCCCCGATCGCTGTGATTGCGGTGCCTGCTGGGCCGACTGGGCCGGTGGCGGCACAACGATGTTGGTCGGGCGGTACACCTTGGTCGGCTGCGCCGGATCTGCCTGGCCCACCACTGCGTGCGGTGGCAGGTATGGATCGTTCTGCGCCGCATAGTTCGGGTTGACGTGGTGCGTGCCACCCTGCATGCCGTGTTGTGCGCTGTAGTCCTGGTCTACCGGTGCATCGTTTCCGTCAGTGCGCCCATCTGCAGAGGTTTCTGTTGTCGACGAGTTGGTCGCTGTGCGGGAACTCGACGTGCTTGAGGTTGTCGAGTGCGCGCTGGTGGTGTCTGCTGCCTCGGCGGAAAAGCCTGCGTGGTCCGAAGGCCCGGTGGACGATGACGCCCATACGGTCCAACCGGTCAGGCCAGCAAGCCCGAGGCCTGCAGCAAAAAGAGCAGCGGTACGACGGTTGGTCGGTTTCACGTCCCCGCTCCTTCCACGGTCGGCGCGCAGCCCTTACATCACGAATTGGTAACAGTATGGTGGTGTAGGAATGTTTATAGCACGTCGTACGGCGAAGGTGTACCCCCATAAGGTGCAAGTGCCGTATATAAAGACGTAATAGATACCGTGTTTGCAGCACTCGATACAGACGGAAGGAGCGTCACAGTGACGACCTGGGACGAGCAGATTTTCACCATTGACACCAATGCAGATTTCCTCGACGAGATCTCTGACCTGGATACCGACGAGATTGTGGAAGCAGTGCGTGACGCCGTGCTCCTCGCCGCAAATGGGGATTCCGCAAGCGAAGATGAGATCCTCAACGGCCAGGCTGCGGCGACGATCGCTGCAATTTGGTCGGGTGCACCTTTTTCTGCCGGTGATGTGGCAGAGGCGTACCCGTTCATCCGTCTGCGCCCGGACGAGATCGACGAGAAGCTCGTCGAGGCTGCTGCTGCGGTGCTGGAAGCAGTGGAGACCGAGGCGGACCTTGAGCAGTTCCTCGAGGCGCTGGCCTAACGGTTTGCGGCCATGATTATTGCGTTTGAAGGTATCGATGGCGCGGGCAAGAACACGCTTGTCACCGCGATCAAGAAGGAACTCAACGCCGACACGCTTGCGTTTCCGCGTTACGAGGACTCCATTCACGCCCAGCTCGCACAAGACGCGCTGCACGGGCGCATGGGGGATGTGACGGATTCCGCGTTTGCGATGGCGACACTGTTCGCACTTGACCGTCATGGGGCGAAGGCGCTTCTCGACGAGTACGTCGACGATCCGTCCCGCGTCCTCATCCTGGACCGCTACGTGGCCTCTAACGCCGCATACACCACTGCGCGTACCGGTGACGATGCCGCCTTGCGCTGGGTGGAAGACCTGGAGTTTGGGCGTTTGGGGTTGCCGAGGCCGGACTTGCAGGTGCTCGTCGATACGAGCCCTGAGCTTGCGCGGGAACGTGCAGCGAAGCGCGAGACGCAGGACGCAACGCGTGCGCGCGATCGCTACGAACGCGATGGTGGCCTGCAGGCCGCAACGTATGCGATGTACGGACGGCTGGCGGAAATGTCGTGGGGTGGGCCGTGGGTACGCGGTTCGGATCCTGCGGTTATCATTCAGGCAATACGCGACCTGGCATAAGCCTCGTCATTTCAACCCCCATAAAAGCCCTGACAAAGGAGTACATGTGGCCCACAAGATCCTGGTCGTGGACGATGACCCGGCGATCAACGAGATGCTCACCATCGTGCTTGAGGCCGAGGGGTTTGAGACGAGTTCCGTCACCGATGGCGCTGAGGCCGTTGGCGCGTGGCGCAGCTTTGATCCGGATCTGATCCTGCTCGACCTGATGCTGCCAGGCGTCAACGGCATTGATATTTGCCGCGAGATCCGCAAGCAGTCCGCCGTGCCGATTGTCATGCTGACAGCGAAGACCGACACGGTGGATGTGGTGCTTGGACTGGAGTCTGGTGCGGACGACTACATCACCAAACCCTTCAAGCCGAAGGAACTGGTCGCCCGAATCCGCGCGCGTCTGCGTCGTACTGACGACGAGCCGGCGGAAATCTACGAGGTTGGCGATCTGACCATTGACGTTCCGCAGCACACCGTGACTCGCGGCGGCCAGGAAATTCAGCTGACCCCGCTCGAGTTTGACCTTTTGCTGGAAATGGCGCAGAAGCCGAATCAGGTGCACACCCGCGAGGAGCTGCTGGAGTCCGTGTGGGGCTACCGCAACGCTTCGGATACGCGCCTGGTTAACGTGCATGTCCAGCGTCTGCGCTCCAAGATTGAGCACGACCCGGAGAACCCGGAGATCATCCTCACCGTGCGTGGTGTGGGCTATAAGACCGGCAAGCCGGGGGTGTAGTCGCTGAATGCGCTCAAACGCGCACGCGAACGCGTAGCGCACGCATGGTCGACCTCGTTGCAGGTGAGGTTCGTGGGCACGGTACTTATCGTGTCCGCAATCGTGATGTCCGTGCTTGGGTTTGTGCTGGCGTCGGTGGTCACTAGCCGCATCACCGAGGCGAAGCTGGAAACCGCGAGTGTGGAGATCGAGCGCGCACGCGCCACCGTCGAATACCAGCTGGACAACAGCGGCAGTTCCGCCTCGCTGCAGGCGCGCTTGAACTCAGCCCGTGCAGGTTTGACCCAGCGCGCACAGGAACACTCGGACACGTCGAGCTTTTACGAGCCGGTCTTGGTGGCGGAAAGCGGTGGCGGGGTGGTGACCTCGTCGCCGGAGTCGTACCAGATCCCAGAGCGCTTAGCGCAGTTCGTCAACGACGGAAATGTGGCCTACCAATTCGCCACTGTGGAACGGCCGGATGCGACGTTGTATGACGCGTTAATCGTCGGTACACCAACGAATGCGGATATCCCGAATCTGCAGCTCTACCTGGTCATGAATATGGAGAGCGAAACCACCACCGTTGCACTGATGCGTGGCATTTTGGCTATCGCTGCGGTGATCGTCGTGGTGCTTTTGATGGGCATTGCGTGGCTTGCGTCGCAGCAGATTGTGGCGCCGGTGCGCTCGGCGTCGAGAACTGCTCAGCGTTTCGCGTCTGGCCATCTGCGCGAGCGCATGCCGGTCGATGGCGAAGACGAAATGGCAGTGCTGGCCATGTCCTTCAACAACATGGCGGACACGCTGTCTAAGCAGATCAACAACCTGGAGGAATACGGTGATCTGCAGCGCCAGTTCACCTCTGATGTTTCCCACGAGTTGCGCACGCCGCTGACTACGGTGCGTATGGCCGCAGACATGATCGCGGCGAACGAGGATTCGCTCGAACCGTCGACCAAGCGCGCTTCCCAGTTGATGATCAAGGAACTCGACCGCTTCGAGGCGCTGCTCAATGATTTGCTGGAAATTTCGCGTCACGACGCCGGCGTGGCCGAACTCTCCACCACCAGCATGGATGCTCGCGGGCCGGTGGAGTCTGCATGGCAGCAAACCCAGCACCTTGCCGACGAGTTGGATGTGGAAGTCGACTTTGACATCCCGGAGGAACCACAGACGATCGAGGGTGACCCACGGCGTATCGAGCGCATCGTGCGCAACCTGGTGGCCAACGCCATCGACCACTCGGAGGGCAACCCGGTGAAGGTTGTGATGCGTTCCAACGACGAGGCCGTGGCAATCACCGTCACCGACCGCGGTGTTGGGCTGAAGGAAGGCCAAGACGAGTTAGTGTTCAACCGCTTCTGGCGCGCGGACAAGTCCCGCAAGCGCCACTCGGGCGGCACCGGCCTGGGCCTGGCTATTGCGCGCGAGGATGCGCTATTGCACGGCGGCATCCTCGACGCCGCTGGCACGCACGGCGTGGGTTCCCAATTCCGCCTGGTGCTGCCGAGAGAAGTCGGGGCGAAAATCAACGTCGCCCCGTTGGACTTGGTCGCGCCGGGCAAGATTTCCGGCGAGATCGAAGGGGCTCCTGTTGTCACCGAAGCGGTTGGAGTTACCGATGCTGACACCAGCGGGGGAGATGATCCGGCCACCGATAGTGGGGCCGGTGTAGTAGCGCCGGATCCGCAGCCTGAAGTCCAGGAGGAACACCGATGAGGACGAATAAAGCTGCATCGTTGGCGTTGTCGGCCGTGGCCACGTTGACTGCGATGTCCCTGCTGTCGGGGTGCGCAACGCTGCCAACCAACTCGGCACCTCACGTGCTGCGTCCGTTTACGCCGGCGGAGTCTCCGACGCCGGATGCTGGTCCCGCGGAGGATGAGGAGCCAGACTTGCTGCTGCGTGGGTTCTACGCAGCATCGGCGATTCCGGACGGCGACTACGAAATGGCGCGTGCTTACCTGACGGAGAGCGCTGCCCAGGCGTGGGATCCAAGCGGGCAGAAGCTGATCGTGGACAGCTTCGGCGTGACCACGCTGCCGGGGGCCTCGGCAGGGAAGCGTCGCTTTGCGGTTCACGGCAATGTGGTTGGTGCGGTGCGCACTGGGGGATCGTTTGCTCCGGAGCGCGGCAAATACGAGGCAGAAATCGAGCTGGACATGATCGATGGGCAGTGGCGTATTTCGTCGCTACCCGCGGGTGTGGTCATGGAGCGAACTGAGCTGCGTAACCAGTATCAGCCGTATAACCTGTACTTCTTTGATGCCGACGACCGTGAGTTGGTCACCGACCGCCGTTGGGTTCACTCGCGTCGCGAGGCCCTGGCGGGTGACTTAATCGGGTTGCTTATGGAGGGGCCTGCGGAGCGTCTGCGTCCAGCGTTGCCCAATGCGTTGCCGTCGAAAGTGGCCTATACGGGGTTCAAAGACGGCGCGTTTACCTTTACTGGTTTCAGCGAAGTCGACGCCGCACGCCGCACGCAGTTTGCTGCCCAAGTGGTGTGGACCCTTGCCACCGCCGGCATCACAGGTCCGTATCGTTTGGAAGCCGACGGCAGCCCCCTCATCGAAGGCGCTGACGAACTCGGTACCGACGACTTTGCGGACGAGAGCCCACTGGTGGAAACCGCTGGTGAAAGCACGCTCTACGCGCTCGTCGATGGGCGCATTTTGCGTGTCGACGGCCGCACCACCCAGGCCGTCGACGGCAGCCTCGGCAGCTCTGGCCAGATCACTTCAGCCGACCTGGCCAAGGGTGGCCAATGGGCTGCTGTCTTCGGCAAACCAGACGATGACAAGGACGATGTGCTTCGCGTGGGCAAATTCGGTGCCCGCGAGGAAGAGGTTATGCGGGCGCGTACATTCACACGCCCGAGCTTCGAAGCGAACGCGGCGGCGGTGTGGTCGGTTGCAGACGGCAAGCGGATCCTGCGCACAGTCCAATCCGCAGCCAGTGGCGAATTGTCCACCGGCGAGGTGCACGTCGACCTGCCAGAAGGCGTGGACGGCAACATTTCTGTGCTGCGCCTGTCGCGCAGCGGCACCCGCGTGGTCATGGTGATCGACGGAAAGCTCTACACGGGCATTGTCCAGCGTGGCGCTTCCGGCGAACGTTCTATTGTCAATGTGCTCGAGTACGCCCACGAGCTCGGAGGCAGTGTCGTATCCGCCGAGTGGCGTGCGGACGGTTCGCTCATCGTCGGTACCTCCGCCCCGTCGCCAGTGCTGCGTGTGGAGCAGGACGGCTCGTCTATGACCGCGTTGTCGGCGGGCAATATTTCGGCTCCGGTGGTGGCAGTGGCGGCGTCGCCAAGCATGCTCTACGTCACTGACGTCAATGCTGTATTGCAAGTGCCGGCCTCAGGTGCGGACAACCCCATCTGGCGTGAGGTGCCAGGTCTGGAAGGTATGCGCGCGCTACCGATCATCGCGCGGTAGGGGAGTCAGGGATGCTGGGGGATATCGGGGAGTTGCTGCTACCGCGCAAGTGCGCCGGATGCGGCGTGCCGGGGCCGCTGTTGTGCGCCACCTGCCGGATGGAGTTGGCGCACCCGCCGCAGCGCGTGTTTCCCAACACCACACCGATGGTGCCGGTGTTCGCACTAGGTGCCTATGCGGGTGCGCACCGTGGGGTGGTGTTGGCAATGAAGGAACGTAACCACCTTGCCGTGCGTCGCCACGTCGGTGCGGTACTCAACGCCGGGCTGGACTACTTGGAGGCGCGCGGCGATATCGCAGTCGGCGCGGTGCTGGTTCCCGCACCGACGAAGGTGTCCTCGGCACGCGCCCGCGGCGGCGACCCCGTGGAAGCTATCTGCCGCGCCACCCAGCGCAGTGTCACACCCGCGTTGCTACTCGACGCCAGCGCTGCCGATCAGTCGAACCTTGACGAGTCTTCGCGCCGCGCAAACCTGTCCGGAGCAGTACGGCTTTCCGCCATCCCTGCAGGTCCCGTGGTCATTGTCGACGACGTCGTGACCACCGGAGCAACCCTCCAGGCCAGTGTGTCCGTGCTGCTCGCCCACGGGGTTGACGTGAGTGCGTGCGTGACCGTGTGCGCAGCGTAACCGCAGGCCAAATATGTGTTTTTGCAGGTGTCCAGTAGGGTCACAGGAATGAAATTGCGTCTTCTTCCACTCGTGTGTGCCCCGGTTCTCGCGTTGGTCGGTTGCTCGACTGCAGAGATCACCCCACTTCATGAGGCCCGTGTTCAGGAGGTCTCCGAAATCCGTGACGCCCTTGCCGGCACGGACTTCGACTGCACCAACTGGCAGGAGTTGAAGCAGGAAGAGGGCGTGTGCATGCAGAAGGAAAAGGGCCAGATCAAATTCAAGCTCGACGGCACGCCCGAGGATTACGCGCGCTACCTCATGGAGGAGCAGTTCCCGTACGCAAAGGAAGTCATTGTCGGCGAGAACTGGGTTGGCCGCTGCGATAACACTGATGAGGGCACCTGCCAGACCATCGCTGAAGGTCTCGGTGCAAACGTGAAGCAGAGCACCCGCAGCTAAGCATCCGCTGCTCAGCACTTGGCAGCGTAGCTCTCAGTAAGCTCATAGCGAACATTTTGCGAACCCCCGTGTATTGGTCATAACCAGTTGTATAGTGGTGATGGACACAGTTCCTACTACCCACAGGGAGGAAGCACATGACTTCTGCAGACCAGAATGCCGTACAGGGTGGCGCACAGGGGGAGGGTCTCGGACCCGATGTGGCGTTGACCATCACCGGCCGCAACGTTGAGGTTCCGGAGCACTTCCAGGAACGCGTAAGCGGCAAGTTGGCAAAGATTGCGAAGCTCGATCCGACTCTGAATTCCTTCCACGTTGAGCTCAAGCATGAGCCGAATCCGCGTCGTGAACAGGAAGCGGAACGCATCCAGATCACCGCAACTGGCTCGGGCCACCTCGCACGCGCTGAGGCGAAGGAAGACACCTTCTACAACGCCTTGGATGCCGCAGTGGCAAAGCTGGAGCGTTCGCTGCGCAAGGTCAAGGCTCGTCGCACCACTCCGATGTCTGGCCACCGTGCACCGAAGGGCACCGGCAAGCTTGCTGCTGAGCTTGAGGCTGAGCAGAAGGCAGCGCAGGCTCGCGAGGCTGCTGCGCAGGGTCCGTACGATGTTGACCCGTACGAGGATCAGGTTGAGGATCTGACTCCGGGCCAGGTCGTTCGTACCAAGGTGCACTCCAACGCTCCACGTAGCGTGGATGATGCGCTCAGCGAGATGGAGCTGGTTGGACACGATTTCTACCTCTTCATCAACGAGGAGACGAACCGTCCGGCTGTGGTCTACCGCCGTCACGCGTTTGATTACGGTTTGATCGAACTGGCTGATGAGGCGGAAGCCGAAGCAGGCGAGAAGTAGCGCTTGCGCTGTTACCCGCACGGTCCTGTGAAAGGGGCCGGGCGGGTTTTGTCGTCGATTAGCAACGCCGGGTTGTTCTCTGCAACGTAGGCGTGCGTACAATGGCGGGTTGTTACACCTTGGCCCTGCCTACTCCAGTAGTAAAGGATTTTCTCACGTGTTTGGACTGTCGAAGCTGCTCCGCGCCGGTGAGGGGCGTACCGTCAAGCGCCTGGCGAAGATCGCTGACCAGGTCATGGCCCTGGACGATGAATACGCGGCGCTGACCGATGAGGAACTTAAGGCGAAGACCGCCGAGTTCAAGCAGCGCATCGCCGACGGCGCGAGCCTCGACGACATTTTGCTCGACGCGTTCGCGACTGCCCGTGAGGCGTCGTGGCGCGTGCTGGGACAGAAGCACTACAAGGTGCAGATCATGGGTGGTGCCGCACTGCACTTCGGCAACGTCGCTGAGATGAAGACCGGTGAAGGCAAGACGCTGACGTCGGTGCTGCCGGCGTACCTCAACGCGCTGTCCGGCAAGGGCGTGCACGTGGTCACCGTGAACGACTACCTGGCTAAGCGTGACGCCGAGATGATGGGTCGTGTGCACCACTTCCTCGGCCTGGAGGTGGGCGTGATTCTGTCGGAGATGCGTCCGGCGGAGCGCAAGAAGGCGTACGACGCTGACATCACCTACGGCACCAACAACGAGTTGGGCTTTGACTACCTGCGCGACAACATGACGCGTTCGGTCAACGAAATTGTGCAGCGTGGCCACAACTTTGCGATTGTGGATGAGGTTGACTCGATTCTTATCGACGAAGCCCGTACCCCACTGATCATCTCCGGCCCGGTCGATGGGTCCAGCCAGTTCTACTCGGTGTTCGCACAGCTTGCGCCGCGTATGCGTGAGGGCATCCACTACGAGGTGGATCACCGCAAGCGCACCGTCGGTATTTCCGAGGAGGGCGTGGAGTACGTCGAGGACCAGTTGGGCATTGACAACCTGTACGCGCCTGAGCACTCCCAGTTGGTGAGCTACCTCAACAACGCGATCAAGGCCAAGGAGCTCTTCGAGCGCGATAAGGACTACATCATCCGTCAGGGTGAGGTCATGATCGTGGACGGCTTCACCGGCCGTGTGCTCGCTGGCCGTCGTTACAACGAGGGCATGCACCAGGCCATCGAGGCCAAGGAGCAGGTGGAGATCAAGAACGAGAACCAGACGCTGGCCACCGTTACCCTGCAGAACTACTTCCGCCTGTACGACAAGCTCTCGGGTATGACCGGTACCGCTGAGACTGAGGCGGCCGAGCTCCACCAGATTTACAAGATGGACGTTGTGCAGATCCCGCCGAACCGTCCGAACCAGCGCGTGGACCGCGACGACCTGATCTACAAGACGCAGGAAGCCAAGTTCGCGGCCGTTGCGGAGGACATTGCGGAGCACGCGGAGAAGGGCCAGCCGGTGCTGGTCGGTACCACCTCTGTGGAGCGTTCCGAGTACCTGTCGCAGCTGCTGACCCGCAAGGGCGTGGCCCACAACGTGCTCAACGCGAAGCACCACGAGGAAGAAGGCCGCATCATCGCCGAGGCTGGCCTGCCGGGCAAAGTGACCGTTTCCACCAACATGGCTGGTCGCGGTACCGATATCGTGCTGGGTGGCAACCCGGAAATTCTCTTGGATGCGAAGTTGCAGGAGCAGGGCCTCGACCCGTTTGAGGACGAGGAGCGCTACCAGGAGGCGTGGAACGATCAGCTGCCGAAGGCGAAGGAGCGTTCCAAGAAGCTTGGTGATGAAGTCCGTGAGGCCGGCGGCCTGTACGTTATTGGTACGGAGCGTCACGAGTCGCGTCGTATCGACAACCAGCTCCGTGGCCGTTCCGGCCGTCAGGGTGACCCGGGCGAGACCCGTTTCTACCTGTCCATGCGCGATGAGTTGATGGTTCGCTTCGTGGGTCAGACCATGGAGAACATGATGAACCGCCTCAACGTTCCGGACGATGTGCCGATCGAGGCGAAGATGGTGTCCAACGCCATCAAGGGCGCACAGTCGCAGGTTGAGAACCAGAACTTTGAGATGCGTAAGAACGTGCTCAAGTACGACGAGGTGCTCAACGAGCAGCGCAAGGTGGTCTACGGCGAGCGTCAGGAGATCCTGGCGTCGAAGGACATCAAGGACCAGGTGCGTCGCATGATCGAGTCCACCATCACTGCGTACGTCGATGCGGAGACCGCGGAAGGCTACGTGGAGGACTGGAACCTCGAGGAACTCTGGCACGCACTCGAGTCCCTGTACGGCCCGTCCGTGACGCCGCAGGAACTCATCGATGGTGACGAGTACGGTCGTCCGGGTGAGCTGACCTCGGCACAGTTGCGCCAGGCGCTTCTCGACGACGCCAACGCCCTCTACGACAACCTCGAAGAGAACATCTCTGCGATCGGCGGCGAAGAGCAGATGCGCAACCTGGAACGCATGGTGATCCTGCCGATCATCGATACGAAGTGGCGCGAGCACCTCTACGAGATGGACTACCTCAAGGAAGGTATTGGCCTGCGTGCGATGGCGCAGCGCGACCCGCTGGTGGAGTACCAGAAGGAGGGTGGCGACATGTTCAACGCCATGAACGAGGCGATCCAGGAAGAGACCGTGCGCCAGCTGTTTGCCATGCGTAAGCAGTTTGAGACCCAGCCAGCCCAGGCTGCTGAGGGCGAGACTGACGGCGGCACCGCCACCGTCTAAAACCGCCGCTGAACCCACTGTTTGGGGCCACTGTTTGGGCCAGTGCGGTCTCACACTGAGGGCAACGCCCTGGTGAGGGCGTGAGGAGCCGTCTGCGACGTGTTGCGCGCAGGCGGCTCCAGTATTTTGAACGACTGCAGTTTGCCGTCCGCCATCTTCGCGGCAAAGGCGAGGCGTCGCCCGCCTTTCTCCACGGTGCCGTAGAACTCGCCGGCCTCACCAGAGTGGCAGGTGATCACCCGGACGTGCTGGGTGGGCAGGACTGCGGTGTTGCGGGTGTGGGCGCGGAGTTGGAGCTGGGCTCGTCGATACGCACGGATGTGTGTGCGCACCGACGTACTGAACCGCGAGGCTGTCATCACAGTCGGGTCGTAGCCTCCGAACGCAGCGCTGATGGCCTGGCGCACGAGAGGGTCGACGCGTTGATTGGTCTGTGGTGTGGCGCTGAGCGCCACGTCCGGCTCGAGCACCGACGGCGCCGGTTTCGGCGCGGGCGTGCGGCGCTCAGGTGCGAGGAGTTGAATGTGCTGGTGGCCGGGAACGCTGTAGTACCTGGTTGCGGGCATGTGGGAATCCTCCGTCACGGGAGGGGGTGGGCGCGGCGCGGGGTAGGTATCATTGTTCACGATTGGCGCAATGAAATAAAGAGTGTGCGCACTAAAATACGCATCACGTACGCGAAATACGCAGCTAACGAAAGCTAACGAAAGAAGGCCGAAGTGCAGGGTTTGATCATCGACTACGCAGGTGTGCTGGACACGGGCGCTGAAGACCAGAGCCGCTGGAAGACCCTCATCGAGGAAGCCAAGAAGAAGGACGTCTCCGTGGCCATCCTCTCCAACGAGGCAGCTGAGGGCGAGATTGCGGACGCGATCCGCGAGTGGGAGTTCAAGGGCGTTGTCGACGCGGTTGTGCTCTCCGGCGAGATCGGTGTGGAAAAACCGGAGCGTGCAGCGTTCCAGGCGGCAGCCGACGCGATCGGCCTGGATATGAACGAGTGCGTGATGATCGACGATGACATCATGAACATCCGCGCCGCAGTGGAATACAACCTCATCGGCATCCTGCACACCGCGCTGGACCGCACTGCGGTAGAGATCCAGTCCCTGTTCGACATTGAGGGCGAGTTCTAGTGCGCGTCTACATCCCGGCAACGTTTGGCATGCTGCAAGCGCTGCAGGACAACGGTCTGTTGCATGCGCGCAGCGGGTGGGGTTTTTCTGCGACGAAGGCGTTGCAGGAATTCTTCACCTCGGGCGATCTCGAAGAGATCGAAGATGTGGCGTTCGATGACGCGGCGTTGGCGTCGCTACGCCTGCTCGCCATTGGGGACGAGGAGCGCTTCCCGCACCGCCGCGTGGTCATCTCCGTGGACGTGGACGCGACTGAAGCGCCCGATATGGGCGAGTCTGTGGTGAAACTGTCCGGCCCGGTGAATCTTGAGGACGTCGCGGCGATCCACGTGGACATCAAGGAATCCGAAGAAGCCACCGCGAAGGCCATCGAGGTGGTCGATGCCGCGGATCTTGGCGACGAAGACGCGGAGCTGACCGTCGGCGACGCCCAAGACAACTACATGGCGTTCTATCACCCAGACGAGTTAGCGTTCCTCCTCGAGCTGCTTTAACTCCCACTCGTTATTGCTGTGTAGAGCCTCCAGCAGGTGGCGCACAGCCAGCGCGCGGCGCCCGATGGGGGATTCAGCGTCGAGCGTGTCCCAGGCACACTCCGGGTCTGCAGGCGGGCCCAAGTGGGTGCAGCCGCGGGAGCAGCCTTCGGCGGCCTCGGCGAGATCGGGGAAGACCTGCACGATTTGTTCCGGGGCGACGTGTGCGAGGCCGAAGGAGCGGATACCGGGGGTGTCGATAATCCAGCCACCGCCGGGTACCTCCAACGCCACGGACTGGGTGGAGGTGTGGCGGCCCTTGCCCACGCCGGAGACCTCGCCAGTTTCGCGGTCCGCGTCCGGGACGATGCGGTTGACCAGGGTGGATTTGCCCACGCCGGAATGGCCGATCAGCGCAGAAACGCGGTCGCGGATGTGTGTGAGCAGTTCCGCGATGTCGTCGTCGACGCCGGTGCGCAGCACCTCCACACCAAGGTCGGCGAGTTCACGCTCGAAATCGGTAGGGTCGGCCAAATCAGACTTGGTCACGCACACCACCGGGGTCACGCCGCCGACAAACGCGGCGACTAAGGCGCGCTCCACAAACCCGGTACGCGGTGGGGGATCGGCGGCGGCAACCACGATGAGCAACAGCTCAGCGTTGGCAACGATGATGCGCTCGTACGGGTCCGTATCGTCAGCCGTGCGGCGCAGGACAGAGGAACGCTCCTCGCGCTTCACAATGCGCGCCAGCGTGTCCTTCGCGCCGGAGGTGTCACCGACGACGCCGACACGGTCGCCGACCTCGATCGAGGTGCGCTTTAAGTCCCGGGCGCGGGTGCATTGCAGGCGCGTGGCGTCGTCGTCAAGCACGACGCCCCAACGCCCACGATCCTTAGCCACGACCAAACCGAACTTGGCATTATCGTGCGACGGGCGGTTCTTCGAGCGTGGCCGTGAGCCCTTGCCGGGGCGGACGCGGACGTCGGATTCGTCGTAATCGGAAAACTTGCGGCGCATTACTTGGAAACCATCTCCAACCACATGTCCTCAAACCCAGGAAGCGTCTTCGCGGTGGTTGCAATGTTTTCCACCTGGACGCCCTCCACAACCAGACCGATGATGGCGCCGGCGGTGGCCATGCGGTGATCGTCGTAGGAACGCCACGTCCCGCCATGCATCTCGTTGGGAGTGATACGCAGGCCGTCGCCGAGTTCCTCGCAGTTGCCGCCGACGTTGTTGATCTCGTTGGTCAGCGCCGCCAGGCGATCCGTCTCGTGGCCGCGCAGGTGCGCAATGCCGGTCAGCTCGCTCGGGGTGGAGGCACACGCCGCGATGGCGGCGACGGTGGGGGCCAACTCGCCGATGTCGCTCATGTCGAGTCGAATGCCCTTTAGCGTGCCAGGCTTCGAGCCGCGCACGCGCAGGGTCTGGGTGGCGCCGTCGGCGATGAGTTCGACCTCGCAGCCCATGCGCTCCAAGACGGTACGGATCACTGCACCCGGCTGGGTGGTGCGCAGTGGCCAGTTCGGGATGCGCACCTCGCCGCCAGTGACAGCTGCCGCGGCGAGGAAGGGTGCTGCGTTAGACAGGTCGGGCTCGATCACCCAGTTAGTGCCGCGGATCGGCTGCGGAGCAACGTCCCAGGTGTCACGGGTAGCGGTGACCTTCACGCCAGCCTCTGCGAGCATGGCCACCGTCATCTCAATGTGCGGCATCGACGGCAACATGCCACCCGTGTGGCGGATGGACACGCCACGCTCGAACCGGGGCGCGGACAGCAGCAGGCCCGATACGAACTGGGAGGAGCCGGAGGCGTCGATCTCCACCGGGCCGCCGTCAGCCTTGCCGGTGCCGTGGACGGTAAACGGCATCCCGTCACCCGCAACGGACACGCCGAGGGTGCGAAGGGCGTCGAGGATAACCGCGATGGGGCGGTTGCGGGCGTGGGGGTCGCCGTCGAAAAGCACAGGCCCCTGCGCAAACGCCGCAACCGGCGGCACAAACCGCATCACGGTGCCAGCAAGACCGCAATCAACCTCTGCGCCGCGCAACTCGCCCGGGGTCACACGGATGACGTCGCGGTCGTGCTCGAAGCCAGTGCCCATGGACGCCAGTGCGGCCTCCATAAGATCCGTATCGCGCGAGCGCAGCGCCCCAGTCATCGTCGACGGACCAGCGGCAAGTGCCGCCAGCACGTAGGCGCGGTTAGTCATGGACTTTGACCCCGGCACCCGCTGCGTGTGGGTGATCGGGGCCGGATGGAACGGTGCGGGCCACATGTTCGTCATGAACGTCATAATAATGGAGCGCATGTGCGGACGATTCGTTCTTTTCACTACTGGCGACGAACTCCTCTCCGAGGTAGCCACCCTGCCCGGCATCAACCATGTCGAAGCGCCCGACGGCACCCCGCCGTCGCGCTACAACATCGCGCCGACAAACCAGGTGCCACTCATCCGGATCGCAGAGCAGGCTGCGCGTATCGACGCCGCCCGCTGGGGCCTCCTCCCAACTTGGAAGAAAGACGACACCGGCATGCCTCTGTTCAACGCACGCGGAGAGACGGTGGCGGAGAAGCCCTCGTTCCGCAGCGCGTTCAAAGCGCGGCGCGGGCTGATGGTGCTCGACGGCTACTACGAGTGGAAGCAAACCGAATCCGGCAAGCAGCCCTACTACGTGCGCCCTGCAGAGGGCTTGCTGTACGCGGCGGCACTGTGGGAGACCGGGCTGGACCGGCTATCCACCACCATGATCACCACCGACGCGACCGACAACATGGCCTGGCTCCACCACCGCCTACCGCTCTTTCTGCGTGACGATGAAATCCGCCAGTGGGTCGACGGCACCCCAGAGGAAGCACTAGAACTCGTGCATCCCTCGCGCGTGGCCGACACGTTGCAGTGGAACGAGGCCGCAAAGGAAGTAGGCAACGTGCGCAACGACTACGCGGAGTTGATCTCGGGCTAGTCCAGGGCTATTCAGTCCCGATAGGCGCGAATGTCGCGTTGGTCAGCTCCGCCAGGTCGGTGGGGGACAGGGCGATAGAAAGGCCCCGCTGGCCGGCGGAGACGGTGATGGTTGCAAGGTCGGCGACGGAGTCGTCGATAAGCGTAGGCATGCGCTTGGTGGTGCCCAGCGGGGAGATCCCGCCCACGACATAGCCGGTCGCACGCTGCGCCTGAGCAGGATCGGTCATCTCCGCACGCTTCCAACCCAGCGCTTTCGCCGCCGCCTTGAGCGAAAGGTGGCCGGCGACGGGCACGCAACAGATCGCCATGTCGCGCTCGTGATGGATCACCAAAGTCTTCAGCACCGTGTGGGGGTCACGGCCCAACTCAGCAGCAGAATGGGCCCCGAAATGGTCCTGGCTTGGGGTGTATTCGAGCACCTCATGAGGGGTTTGAGAAAGGGCGCTCAGCGCGCGAGTCTTAGCAGCCATGGGGCGATTTTAGCGCTGACCTACAATAGCGAGCATGCCCGAAACCGAGCTTGATCAAGAAGCAAAGGCACGCTTCGCCGAAGAAGCCATGCCGCTGCTCGACCAACTCTACGGCGGAGCCCTGCGCATGACCCGCAACCCGCAAGACGCCGAAGACCTGGTGCAAGAGACCTACCTCAAGGCGTACAAAAACTTCGACAGCTTCACGCCCGGTACCAATCTCAAGGCGTGGCTGTACCGGATCATGACCAACACCTACATCAACTCGTACCGCAAGAAACAGCGCCGGCCGCTGGAAACCTCCGCGGACGAAGTGACGGATTACCAGTTGTACTCCTCGAGCTCGCACGACTCGACGGGACTGGAATCCGCCGAGGTTGAAGCGCTCAAGGCAATGCCAAACTCGCGGATCTCCGAGGCGCTCAACGCGTTGAACGAGGACTACCGCATGGTGGTCTACTACGCCGACGTTGAAGGGCTGGCGTACAAGGAAATCGCCGAAGTGCTGGACATCCCCATGGGCACTGTCATGAGCCGACTGCACCGTGGAAGAAAACAACTGCGCGGCATGTTGAAAGACGTGGCGAAGGAACGAGGCATTGGCCTCGACCACGCGGACATGCAGGACACCGACACTGCGGCGAAGGAGAAGTAATGGCTACGGGACACGGATGCGAAGCGACATACCGCCTGCTGTGCGAACTTTTCGACGAAGAAACTTCCCCACAGCGCCGCGAGGAAATCACCTCCGAGATCGCGCAATGCCCGGAGTGCCGCAGTATTGCCGAGTCTGAACGTGCCGTTCGCGCCATCGTCCGGGATTGCTGCCAGCCAACGAAGGCTCCTGAGCCGCTGCGCGAGCGCATCATCACCACCATCTCCTACACCGAAGTCACGTGGCACTAGGGCGCTTTTAGGGGGTTTTAGGGGGAGTTCGGGAGCTGGTTGTTGCGGCCTTTCTCATCGTCTAGCTGGGCTTGTGATGCTGCTAGACGA
>NZ_KV827958.1:0-315 GCF_001836265.1 Corynebacterium sp. HMSC036E10 | reverse complement strand
GAAATCACCAAGGAGCACCACCAATGCGCAACGCCATCCGCAACACCATCGCAGCAGCACTGACTGCCACCATGGCCATTGCCGGTATCACCCCCGCCAATGCGTGCGACGCTTGCGATGAGCAAGCATTGATCGCCCCGGTTGATTTCGGCGCTGGGCTCGACCTGGTTGACTCTGATGGTGACGGTCTTCCCGACGTATGGGAACAACACGGTGTCATCTTGTCTGACGGCACTGCAGTTCCCCTTCCCGGTTATGGGGCTGATGTGAATCGTCCGGATCTGTTTTTGCAACTGAACTGGATGGCGTCCGAAT
>NZ_KV827957.1:0-225 GCF_001836265.1 Corynebacterium sp. HMSC036E10 | reverse complement strand
GCTGGATCACCTCCTTTCTAAGGAGCTTTTATTTGTAGCCTACAGTTGTGGGTGTGGTGGTTGAGTGCCCGAGTGTGGTACTGCCACCGGTTTGTTTTAAAAATGTCCGGGTGGAGACACACCCAACCATGATCATCATGCTTGAAGTGAGTATGGGGTGTGGTTGTGGGGTGTGCACGCTTGGGTGGATGACGCTAAGTACGTTTGTGCAGCAATGAAATTGAT
>NZ_KV827956.1:0-268 GCF_001836265.1 Corynebacterium sp. HMSC036E10 | reverse complement strand
TATCGGCGTGTCGCGGGGGTTAGATGTGGCCTTTTTGGATGCCGATTGAGTGTGTGTACTCGGTATCGATACCGTTGTCGTAGAGGGCTGGTCGTCCTGTTTCATAGTCGGCTTGGTTCTCGTTTCGGGTCAGGGTTGTAACTTTGGCGAGTTGGTCCTGGCCCCAGTTGGACTGTCTGGCGATCTGTATTGGATCGCCAGGCAGTTGCGTTTTCAGATACAGCCACCAATCCAGCATTTTGCGTTGGTGCTCACCGCGTCTGCCGCG
>NZ_KV827955.1:0-1602 GCF_001836265.1 Corynebacterium sp. HMSC036E10 | reverse complement strand
AGGCAATGTGGAAAACGCTGTCGGGTTCATCCGCCGAAACCTGCTCGTTCCCGTGCCAGAAGTTGCTTCACTGGCAGAACTAAACGCTCTTCTGGACTCTGGGTGTGCCGCGTTTGCCAAGCAGACCCATTATAAGAAGGCAGCGGTAATCGCTGATCTGTTTCAACACGATCAACAAGCGCTCAAAGCATGTCCGTCGGTGCGGTTTAATCCGGTGCGTTTCGAAGTGCGTCGCACCGATAAAACCGGGATTGTCACCGTAGCAGGCAACCGCTACCTAGTCGGGCCTGCCTGGGCAAACAGGCAAGTCACACTGGAATTGTCCCACGACACCATCACCGTCTTAGACGAGGAGTCTCGACGCATCATCGCGCTGCCGAGAGTCTTCGGCACTGCAGACGCTACAGTGATCAACCCCATAAGTCTGCTGCCAGGGTTAGCCAAAAAGCCGGGAGCGTGGAAGAACTCACCACTTCGCCACCATATGCCGGATAACGTCGTCGGCTACCTCGACGAAGCAGATACCGTCACACGCCGTGAGTTTTTCACCCATGCACAAACCACCGCCGCAGAATGCGGTTTCGACGCCACCGTCACCGCCGCTGCAGCACTTTTAGAAGCCAACGCTCAACCAACCGGACCGCATCTTGGCATCGCTGCACGATACAGCACCCCACCACCAACACAGCACACCAGAGCAAACCTGGCTACCTACGACCAACTCCTTGCCACCACAATCAACACCCCACAGCATGCGGAGGCGACCTAAAATGAGCGCTACAACCACCAAAAACCAAGTTGTCACACTCGGCCGCCAGCTCTATTTGACCACCGCTGTGTTACGCCAATGCGTTGAACACGCCACCCCACGCCAGTGCGACATCCTCATCGAATTGTTCGAAGCTGAACTTTCTTCCAGAGCAGCATCCAGAGCCCGCCGCCTCATGCACCGTGCGCGTGTGCCAGTACGCAAAACCCTCGACGGCTACGACTGGTCACCAGTGACCCTGCCCACGGACATCACCCGCGAACACCTCACCACGCTTGAGTTTCTCAACGGATGTGAAGACCTCGTCTTCTACGGGGACGTCGGCACCGGGAAAACACATCTCGCCATCGCGCTAGCCACCCAAACATGCCTTGCAGGCATCCCAGCAAGGTTTTTCACCGCCGCCGGCCTAGTCGACCACTTACGCAACGCTAAACAGGCAGGAAGACTCGACAAAGAACTCGCAGCACTCGGCAAAAACAAGCTCCTCGTCATCGACGAACTCGGCTACATCCCCATCGACACTGACGGTGCACGGTTACTTTTCCAAGCCATCGCCGACGCCTACGAACAACGCAGCCTGATCATCACCACCAACCTCGCGTTTTCCCAATGGGGCCAAGTCTTCGGCAACGATGACATGGCAGCGGCAGCCATCGACCGCATCGTCCACCACGGACGCATGATTACCTTCACCGGCCAGTCCTACCGCATGGCAAACGCCCTCATGAAATAACCCTCAAAACCCCAGCAACGCTCAAACGGCCCAAAACCGTGCCGAACTGGCCTAAAAATTCGAGCCGAAACGGCCTAAAACAACTTGACAAAACACA
>NZ_KV827954.1:0-28236 GCF_001836265.1 Corynebacterium sp. HMSC036E10 | reverse complement strand
AACTGCGGGCGCTGGTAGGGGCACCTGGGGTACACCCCAAGCGAACAATTTGTGAATGAAAAAACTTCCTGTTCGCTAGGGTTAGTTCCAAGACTAACGGAACAGAACCGTCACTGCCTCTGGAGATCACTGAACAGTTGGGGGCGATCTCAGGACAAAAGGTGGGCTATGCCCGGGTGAGTTCGAAAGATCAGAACCTTGATCGTCAGATTGAACAACTCAAGGCAGAGAAGGTCTTCACCTATTACACGGATAAGGCCAGTGGTGGATCGCGTGAGCGCCCTGGACTTGATGAAGCAATGCGATATGTCCGTGCAGGAGATCAGCTTGTCGTCACGTCGATGGATCGGTGCGCGCGTTCACTGACGGATCTGTACGCCATTGTTGACGAGCTAGTCAGCAAAGGAGTGTCGGTGAAGTTCCTCAAGGAGGGACAGACCTACTCAAAAGACTCCACCCCGATCGCCAAGCTGATGCTAGGGCTGTTGGGTTTTGTTCAGTTGGGTAAGGCCGTGAAAGAGCTGGATCAACACCGTGAAATAGTTGAAAAAAATAACCCCGCAGGTTTCCCTGCGGGGTGTCGTTGTTAGAACGGTGCTTCGTCGTTGTCGGCGTCAGCGCCAGCCAGGGCGGCGTTCGCCGCCTCGCCTCCGCGACGGGCTGCGCGCGCAGCGGACTCTTTCTTGGAGTCGATCAGCTGCACGGTGTCGATACGGGCGACCAGCGGGTAGTGCTTCACACCGTCCTTGTCGGTGTAGACGTCGGTCTTCAGCGAGTAGCTCACTGCGACACGGTCGCCGGACCCGATGCAGCCGAACACGCCGGGGTTCTTCGCGTCCTGGACGTAGCCGGTCAGCTCCACGATCTCGCTTTCCACCTTGCCGGTGGCCTTGTTCTTGAAGGTGTTGCGCGCATAGACGCTGAGCTTCACCGTCGCACCGCCGTTTGCGTGCTCGAACAGCTTCGGTGCGCGAGCTGCGTTGCCGACGATGGTGCCGTTGTTGAAGGGGTTGGACATGATGGTTCTCCTTATGTGGGTGGGTGTGAATTGCCGTGCAATGTGGGTGTTGAAGCAGCTGCTTTGCTGCTGCGGGGGGTTGCGCTGTCGTTACAGCACTGCCCAGGGCAGCGGCGTGCCTGCCGCCTCTAGGTCGCGCAGTTCTTGTGCTGCACCCGGATCGGCGTCCTCGCCGTCGATGCCGTCGGCGAGCTGGTAGAGCAGTTCCAGGTCGGTGTGGGTGATGTCGCGCATCACGTGCCTCCTTGTTCGGATTGGTGGTCAATCCGTCTGTTGGAGACAGCTCTGCTGTCTAGGGGTCGCTCCCCTGCCTCGTTGAAGTGTCTGCTGTCGCAAGCCACGGCCGACGAGAAAAAAAGAAACCCCGTTGCATCGCTGCAACGGGGTGTGTGGTGCTACTCGGTGAACAAGATCGTGCGGGTCTTCTCGGCGCCCTCGCGGACGAGTTCGACCATCCGCTCGCCTTGGCCGATGTCGGTCAGCTTCGCCACCAACGACGGGAAGTTCTCGTCTGGCCCGATCTCGGTGGCTCGGTGCGCGGCCACGCCAGCTAGTCCCGGCTGGCCTGTGGCGTGCGCAAGCACGGCAACCGTGGTGGTGAGCTGCGCGCGCATCCCTGGCCAGCTGGTCGGGACAGCACGCATAACCTGCTCCGCGAACCGTAGGCCCGCCTGCGGGTCATCGAGCAGCGCCGCGAGCAGCGCGTCTCGCAAGCGCGGCGTGGTGAAGCATTTCAGCGCCGATCGAACAGCGCGCGTGCTCGGCTGGGTTATTCCTGCCGCCGCCTGCTCGTATTCACGCTGCAGCACGTCGGAGAACATGGGCGGGATATACGCCAGCGCGTCTTCGATGATGTCGGCGTGCTCGGCAGCGTCGATGCCGTGATCGGTGCTGTTCAGGCGTGCCTCGATGTCGTCTTTGCTCGGCTCCGGCAGCTCGCCGGTGTGCTCTAGCATCTGCCGCAGCGCCGCCGATGCGGCGACCTCGCCGACAACGCCGTGGCGCGGCTCGTCGATGAGCGGATGCTGGTACACAGACCACCACGCAGCCCCGGTGACGATCTCGGGCACTTGCACCACCCCGAGCAGCGGCGGTAGGTGCACTGCCCCACTAGTGAGATACGTGGCCGTCTCGTCAAAGACCGGCTGCGCAATGTCATCGCTGATCATGTACGCGATAACAGCGTCGAGTTCGAGGTGGTGGACCCACGCTGCGAACCGCTCGCGACTCTCGGTGAGCTTCTCCACGGCCTCGTCCAGATCGAACCGCGCGACCGGGCCGAGGCGGACGGTGTCGACGCCCTCGTCGTCGACGAAGAACGCGAGGATCAGCGAGTTGTTCGGGTAGAAGCCGAGGATGCCGGGGAGGTTCGCGAGGATCTCGCCGTGAGATGCAAGCGTGTGGGAATGAGTGGACATGGCAGTGCTCCTTTGCACGAATACGGGGTGAACGTGGTCAATCCCGTATTCAGTCCGGCTCTGCCGGTCGCAGGCGTATCCCCGCAGTGCAGTGCCTTTGTGCGCTCGGCGTCGCTAGCGCAGCCTGATGCTCGCTCGCTGGGTGCGAGCGCTAGCGACGCAGCATTGTTAGATCCCCGCGTCGCCGCTGGTTAAGCGTTACCTTTGGCGCGGTTGTGAGACTTGCACAGCAGTTCGCAGTTGCTTTCCTCGAACTGCCGACTCCCGTGGCGTTCCTTCGTTGCTGCCGTCCTAGCAATCACTAAGCAATGCACCGAAAACCTGCGCCGCGTCGTTGGAGCGTCGCAGTTCCGTTTGGTGCAGGATTTTGACCCTAGTGCACCAGCTAGTGCACCAAATGGCGATCCGATCACAAAATGAAGAAGGCCCCTACCAGCGTTTCCACTGTTAGGGGCCTTATCTTAGTAGCGGGGGCTGGATTCGAACCAACGACCTCTGGGTTATGAGCCCAGCGAGCTACCGAGCTGCTCCACCCCGCGTCGGGCGCAATATGTGATTTTCGCCTGTCGCCGTAACCAGCAACGTGGACTTACTATACATACACCGACAGAGAGCACCAAACCGCCTGTTCACGACGGTTTGGTGCGATCCAATTATCGGGGCTTCCCTACTACTGCCGCTACCGCTACTACTGCCGTTACTGCTGGGCAGCGAGCTGGCCGAGGATGCCGTAGATGTGCTTCGAGGCGCCCAGGGTCAGGCCGCCGTCGACAGCAATCTCTGCGCCGTTGATGTAGGACGCGTCGTCGGACGCGAGGAACAGCACCGTCTTCGCAACCTCCTCGGCGCGGCCCGGACGGTTCGCTGCTGCGAGCGGAAGCGGTGCACCCTCTACAAGGGAATCTGCCGTCATCGGGGTTGCAATCGCGCCCGGGTGGACGGAGTTGATGCGGATGTTCTCGTCGGCAACGTCGGCGGCGACCGTCTTGGTCATGCCGCGCACTGCCCACTTGGATGCCACGTAGCCGGTCGCACTGACTTGGCCTTCCAGGCCCGCGGTGGACGACATGTTGATGATCGCGCCGCCGCCCTGCTTACGGATCTCCGGGATGGCGTACTTCATGCCCAAGAACACGCCGTCCACGTTGACGGCCATGATCTTCTGGAACTGCTCCAGGGTGGTGTCCTCCACTCCCGTCATCTGAAGGATGCCGGCGTTGTTCACCAAGATGTCCAGGCGGCCGAACGCCTCGTTCGTCGCCGCGATGGCGTCCTTCCAGTCCTGTTCGTCGGCAACGTTGAGCTTCACAAAAATTGCGTTGTCGCCGAGCTCGTTTGCCAGTTCCCCGCCGAGCTCTTCGTTGAGGTCAGCGATGACAACCTTTGCACCTTCTTCGACGAAGAGTTTGCAGTCTGCTGCACCCATTCCCGATGCGCCACCGGTCACAAGCGCTACTTTGCCGTCAAAACGTCCCATGATCTATCCAGCCTTTCTCTCAAAGAGTTGGTTGTGAACACCATGCTAGATACAAAAGTGGTGCATCGCGCGCCCACTTCGCGCGATGCACCCGGTCCTGGGGGGACGAGATAACTATAACCCGTTACTGCGCCTTCTGGTACTCAGCCACTGCACGGTCGAGTTGGTCGATGGCGCGACCGTACTCCTCGAAGGAGCCGTTGCGGGCACTCTCCAGGTTACGAAGAGCATCATTGATCCTGTTCAGGGCCTCGTCACGGTTTACCTTCGGCGCGTTATCACCCTCCGGTGTGGCTTCCTTGTTTTCCTCAGCGGGGGTAGTTTCAGCCTCACCCTGTGGTGCGTTTTCGTCCACCACTTCGACTTCCTGAGCTGCGTCAGAGTGGATACCCACCTGCTTCAGCGCCTGGGACACGGTCGGGGCGTAGCCCACCTGGCCGCGGTAGAAGACCAGCACGCGCAACAGCTTCGGGAAGGCCGAGGCCTGGTCCTTGCGCTGCGAGTAGATCGGCTCGACGTAGAGGATCTCGCCGCCGCCCACCGGCAGGGTGAGCAGGTTGCCGTTCTTCAGGTCGTTGGTGCCCTCCCACAGGGTGCGGTCACGCGCCACCTGGTCGGAGGACATCAGGGCGTCCTGGGCCTGCTTCGGACCCTGGGTTTGGGTGTTCGTCGGCAGGACGCGCACGGTGATGTTGCCGTAGGTCTCCGGGTCGGAAGACACCGCCATGTGTGCGGACAGGAACTCGCGGTTCAGGCCACGGAACGGGGTGATCAGCTGGAAGGACGGTTTGTTGGTCTCCGGGTCAGCGGCCACCACGTAGTACGGCGGCTGGTTCAGCTGGTCGCGGCCTTCCGGTGCGGTCGGGTCGTTCGGCACAGACCAGAAAGCGTCGTTGTTGAAGAACACGCCCGGGTCATCCACGTGGTAGCGCGCCAGCAGGTCACGCTGAACCTTGAACAGGTCCTCCGGGTAACGCAGGTGGTCACGCAGGGAGTCGGTGATGTCCGAGTTCGGGCGCACGGTGCCCGGGAAGGACTTCATCCAGGCGTTGAGCACCGGATCGGACTCGTCGAATGCGTAGAGGTCCACGGTGCCGTCGTAGGCGTCCACGGTGGCCTTGACGGAGTTGCGGATGTAGCCGACGTTCTCGGTGATCAGACGCTGGGTGGTGCCGTCCGGGTTCAGCGCGTCCTGCGTGGTGTCCTGCAGGGAAGTACGCGTGGAGTACGGCAGCTGGGACAGGGTGGTGTAGCCGTCCACGATCCACTTCACGCGGCCGTCGATAACAGCCGGGTAGGTCTTGGAGTCGGTGGTCAGCCACGGTGCGACCTTTTCCACACGCTTGCGCGGGTCACGGTCGTAGAGCACCTTCGAGTTGCCGCCAACGCGATCGGACAGCAGGAAGCTCAGTTCCTGGTACTTCACGGCGTACGCCACGCGGTTGATCGGGTTGCCGATGTCCACGCCGCCCTTGCCGGTGTAGGTGTAGGTGGAGTTGTCGGTGTCGTACTCCACCGGGCCCTGGCCGTTGTCGCCAACAATGGCGTAGTCCAGACCATCCTGGGCAGAGGCGATCACCGGGCCGAAGTAAATGCGCGGCTCTTCCACCTTGATGCCCAGCTCTTCAGCCTCGCCGGACTCCTTGGCGGCGGCGTTGGCCTGCAGGTCGGACACGGTAAAGATTGGCAGGCCACCGCGGGTTGAGCCGGCGTCCTGCGCGGCCTCGTCGACAGTGTTGGCTTGCGCTGCGACAAAGCCGTTGCCGTGGGTGTAAACGGTGTGGCGGTTAATCCAGTCGCGCTGGTTTTCACTCAGCGCGTTCGGGTCCATCTCACGCGCGGCGACAACGTAGTCGCGCATCTGGCCGTCGACCTCGTAGCGGTCCATGGCCAGCTGGTCTGGGAAGCCGTAGAAGTTACGCAGCTGCTGGTTCTGGGTAAACGTCGGGGAAATGATGTCCGGGTCCAGCAGGCGCAGGTTGGAGATCGTCGCCGCATCCTTAGCCACATCGGTGTTTGAGGTGTTGCCGCCCCAGTTCTCCATGTAGGTGACCTTGTCATCGGTCAGCCCGTATGCCTCGCGTGTGGCTTCGATGTTGCGGCCGATGTACTCGTATTCCTTGGCCTGACGGTTCGGCTTGACCGAGAACTGCTCCAAAAGCGCCGGCCACACGTTGCCCACCACGATGGAGGACACCAGCATGAGCACCGTTGCCAGCACTGGGACGCGGAAGTCCTTGAACACGATGGAGGCGAAAAACGCCGCTGCGACAACCACAGCGATGACGGTGAGGATGATCTTCGCGGGCAGCATCGCGTTGACCGCGGTGTAGGACGCACCGGTGAAGATGTCATTCTGGCTGGATAGCAGGTAGTAGCGGTCCAGCCAGTAGGTCACGGCCTTGGTCAGCATCCACAGGCCTGCGGTGACGGCGAGCTGGATGCGTGCCGGCTTGGACACCATGCCTTTGACTCCGGTGACGTTGTTGCCAATGCGGATGCCACCGAGCATGTAGTGGCCCACCGCACCGATCAAAAATGCCACGGCGAGCAGCATGGACAGCGTGCCCACAATCGCAGAGATTGCCGGCAGGCTAAACGCGTAGAAGCCAAGATCCTTGCCAAACTGCGGGTCGGTGGTGCCAAAGTCCCCACCGTTGAACCACATCATGAACACACGCCACATGCGCTGGCCAGCAAGACCAGACATGATGCCCACGATCACCGGCACCCAGGTCAGCAGCCCCTTCACACCGTCTTGCACGGCGGCGCGGTACTGCGCTTGCTGCGAGGTCTCGCCGAAAATATCGCCGCTGTCTTGTTGCCTGCCACGCCACGCAATCCGTGCCGCTGCCCATGCGACGGCTGCACCAAGCAGCGCGAAGATGACAAACAGCACGACACGGAAGAGGATCACTCGGTTGAAAACACCGCGGAAGTCAACCTCCCCAAACCAGAGAAAATCGGTATAGATACCGATCAGCACTGGTAGGAGGAAGAAAAGTGCGGCGAGTACACCGAGTGTGACCATGAGGCCTTTATTCGGTTTCTGCGACCGTGGTTGTGGCCGGGTGAGGCGGGTAGCCAAGCCTGCTCCTTAGGAATAGTGTTGTCCAACGTCTATGTGCATTACAGCCTAGAAAGTTTAACGGCCAACAATCCGGAAAGGTTCCCGTGCGCGAACAACAAGCCCTGAATAAGGCCATGATGGAGGCCGTCGATTTCGTCCACGCCGAAGGTTGGGACGCCCCGCCTACCCTCTTCGGTCTGGTGCCGACGCAATTGCTTGTCGACGAGCTGGGCACCCTCGACGACTCCTCCCCCCTCACCCTGGTTGTGCAGGAATTGCCGGAGAATATCCTGCCCGGTTCCGAGGAGCTCGGCGAGTACGTCACCCGTCTGGCCTGGCCGCGTGAGGTGGAAGGCGTGATCCTGGCGCAGGAGATCCTCTTCCGCGACGCCTCTGCCCCGGCGGATGCCGAGGCGCGCCCGGCGCGGTTGTTCTCCGGCGTGCTGCGTACCGAAGACATCGAGCAGACCCTGCTGCAGATGCGCCTGACGGATGAGGAGTTGGAGGAGCGCGGCCCCTTCGCCCAGGACGACATTGAGCTGCGTGGCGGCCCGGATGTCGCCCCGGGTGTGATCGCTGCGCTGCGCTACGGCCTTGAGCAGGACCCGGACGACCTGGTTTAAGCTAGACAGCCGAAACCCAACCCAAGGAGCTTCTGACCGTGTCTGTGTCCCGCCGCGCAATCGCCTCCGCTGTCCTTGTCGGCTCGTTGTCTCTTGCCGCCTGTGGTGGTGGCGAGGACGACGAGGCCAACGCGACCAGCAGCCCCATCTCGACGTCGTACATCAGCGAGGACCCAACCACCTCCTCGGATTCGGAGACGACCACGCCTGAAACGACCACGTCCGAGACAACTACCACCGCTGAGTCCGAATCTGACACGGCGTCGGAGTCTGCTTCCGAGACGGTGTCGTCGACAAGCACGAGCTCCTCGAAGCGGGAGAAAGCGGACTCGTCTGCAGAGGCAACCTTGGAAAAGGTACGCGAGCGCTTCGCCTCCCTTGCGCCTGAGGAGTTCTTCGACCAGTTCGAAGGCTGCGGCGCCGGTGGGATCAGCGGATCTTATGACTGCCAGGGCGACGAGATTGGCCAGTTCCAGTTCTTCGACTCCGAATCGAAGGCGGCCTCCTCGACCCAACTTCTTACTGAGCTGCGCTCCTCGCGCGTGGTGGAAGACTCCGGCGACCGCGTAGTCGGCTGGTCCACGCTGGGCACCTCCGCGATCATCACCGTGGTGGATAACCGCGAGGGCCTGGTCATGCAGCAACTGATCTCCTCCGACCAGGAGGACCCGCGCCAGCGGATCTACGAACTCGGCCTGGCGAAGAAGCCCTAACCCTTAGCCGTCGCAAGTTGGCACGTCGCGGCCTGCGGCGAACGCCTCCATCGCATCCACTGCCTCCTGGAGGGTGGACACGGCAGCGACGGTCATATCACCAGCGTCGGCCCGCTTCACCGCATCACAATTGCCCTTCGGCGCGAGGAACAACTCGGCGCCCTCATCGCGCGAGCCACGGATTTTGTGGGTGATGCCGCCGATGGGGCCGACCTCGCCGTCGTCGTTAATCGTGCCGGTACCGGCAACGAACTTGCCCCCGTTGAGCTCGCCTGGCGTCAACTTGTCAATCACCGCCAGCGAGAACATCATGCCCGCACTCGGACCACCGATGTCGTTGAGGTTGTAGTGCACCTTCAGGCCATCGGCGGGCTCAGAATCCATGAGAATGCCAAGCATCGGCTTGCCCTTTTCGTGCGGATTCTCCTTCAGCTCGATGGTCTTCGTCTCTTCCTTGCCGTCGCGGCTGATGGTCACATCCACCGTCTCGCCGGGCTTTTTGGCAAAGACCACGTCCTGGACCGCGCTCGGCTTGGCTACCGGAGTGGAGTCGATGGCAAGGATCTTGTCGCCTTGCTGCAAGATCCCGTCCGCGGCAGCGCCTTTGACCACGTCATGGATGTTCACCGTTGTGGGTTTGCCCAGATAGTGCATCGCCGCAACCGTCGCCGACGCCTCCGACGCGACAAACATCTGCTGGTTAAACTCGCGCGTTTCTTCCTCGCTGCGATCCGCCGGCATCACCTGCTCGATCGGCACCAGCGTGTCCTTAGTCACCGCCCAGCGGGCCAACGCCTGGCCCAACGTCATATTCGTGCGCACCGACACCGTGGTCATATTCAGCTGCCCGCCAGTCTCAAGGGTCTCCGCCCCCTCGATGTCCACCACGGGCGTGCCCTGGATCTCGCTGAGCGTGTCAAACGTCGGGCCCGCCCCTTCCGCCGCGTACGGCACCGTGAGCTTGATGTCCGTGCCGGGAATGTGGTCCATCGTCATTCCCACCGCAAGCAACGCGATAGGCACTGCACCCCACACCAGCGTGGAAAAACGCTTGTTCGCTGTCTTGGTCGCGGGCGTGTGTTCTGCCGCGTCCGCTGGTGTGTGCGCGTTCGTCATGGTGGCACATGTTAGCGCAGCAACCAGCAGCTCCAACCCGCGCCGTTGTGCAGCTGTATTGTGGCGCCTATGAGTAACGGATTCGGATTCTCCTTTCCCAACGACGGCAACGACGACAACGAGGGCAGGGACAACGAAGGCAACAACAACGACAACGGGCGTGGCGAGCCGACCAACCCGTTTGCAGCCTTCGGTTTCGGCGGAAACTTTGGGTCCGGCGGGTTCGGTGGATTCGGTGGCCCCGGCGGCGCTGGTGGCGCCGGTGGCGCTGGTGGCGCTGGTGCTGGCGGGCTTGGCGACATCCTGAATCAGTTCGGCCAAATGCTCTCCGGCATGGGCTCCTCCATGAACGCCCAGGAGGACGGCGACGCCGTCAACTTCGATCTGGCCGCCCGCATGGCTCGCCAGCGCATCGCCGGGGTGAACCCGGTCAGCGAGGCAGACTCCCGCGCCGCCGAGGAGTCCTTCCGCCTAGCGGAGCTCTGGCTCGACGGTGCCACCGCACTGCCCGCCAGCCAGGCACAGGCCAAGGCCTGGAACGCCCAAGATTGGCTGGAGCAGACCATGCCGATGTGGAAGCGCCTGGTCAACCCGGTCGCCGCCAACATGGCGCGCGCCCAGTTGGACACCATGCCCGAAGAGGCCCGCGAGATGATGGGCCCGATGGTCAGCATGGTTAACCAGATGAACTCCATGCAGTTCGGCATGAAGTTGGGCCACGCATTGGGCGATCTTGCCCAGCAGGCGCTGACCGGCACTGACTTCGGCCTGCCTGTCGCACCCGCCGGCATCGGTGCGGTCCTGCCGCGCAACATCGCGGAGATTTCCAAGGGCCTGGACCTGCCGGGCCAGGAAGTGATGGTCTACATCGCCGCACGCGAGGCCGCACGCCAGCGCCTGTTCCGCAACGTGCCGTGGCTGGTCGAGCGCCTCGTGTCCTCCGTGGAGGAATACGCCGCCGGCCTGCAGATTGACACCTCCCACATCGAAGAGGCCGTCCGCGACCTGAACCTGGATGGTGGCGATCCTGCACAGATCCAGGAGGCCATGCAGCGCCTGCAAGACGAGGACCTCTCCCCGCGCGTGGGCACCCGCAACGCCGCCTCTACGTCCCGCTTGGAGACCCTGATCGCGCTTGTTGAAGGCTGGGTTGACGTCGTCGTCGACGAAGCCCTCAGCGAACGCATCCCCACCACCCCGCAACTCGCCGAGGCGTGGGCACGCCGCCGCGCCACCGGCGGGTCTGCTGAGCAGGCCTTTGCCAACATCGTCGGTATCGAACTCGCAGCACCGCGCACCCGCGAGGCCGCCGAATTGTGGCGTCGCGCAGGCACTGCTGTGGGCGTGGATCGTCGCGACGCCGTCTGGGAGCACCCCGACCTCCTGCCGTCCAGCGAGCAGCTGGACAACCCGGCGTCCTTCATCGACACGCTTCTCGACGACACCCCCGACACCGACCTCGACGACGAATTTGCCAAGTTGGAAGAAGAACTGCGCAACAACCCCGAGTTGACGCGCGAAGACGGCGACGGCAAAGACGACGGCAGCCAGGACGGCACAGAGCTGTAGGCGCTGCCTGGCCGCGCGTCGGGGCTGGGCTAGCCGTAGCGCTGGTAGGCCTCCAAAAACCCGCGGGCGCGCTCCGCCTTGGGCACCCGATCCGCCCAGGCGTAGAACTCTGCCGAATGGTTCGGGATGAAGGTGTGCGTTAACTCGTGCACCAGCACCGCGTCCAGCACGTACGCCGGCACGTCGCGCAGCCGATCACTGATGCGGATATCACCTGTCGATACGGTGCAGGAGCCCCAGCGCGTGTTCTGATTGGACACCCACCGCACCGACCCAATCGTTGCCCGCCCCTGCAGAATTTCCTTGTTCAGGGTTTCGGCGCGGGTGCGTAGGGAGTCGTCGTCAAGCAAACGCGTCGACGTCTTCTTCTCCAACTTGGCCAGCATCTGCTCCACCATCTCGCGCTCCTGCGCTTTGGTGAAGTGCGCCGGAATGCGGATCTCCGCCACCCCGCCAACCACCCTGGCCTGCACCGTCTTCGCACGACGGGCGGAGCGGATCACGCGATATTGCATCCCAGACATAGCGCAACATTGTAGGATGCGACGCGGGGGTGGAACACACGTGGCAATCCAAGAACACACACGTATTCAACTCGCGCGGGGCGTTCGCGTTTTCGTACGCGCGCCAGAGACAATCCAGTTCGGTGCGGACGCGACACGCACCGGGCTCATCACCGTGCCCAGCGCCGACGAGGTGGTCACGGTCCTCGATTCGCTGACGCATCCGCGGATGCTCAAAACCGTTGTCGCAGCCCTTGCGGTGCATCTCGGTGAGGCGCGTGCGCGCAGTCTTATCGACGACCTCATCACCTACCGGCTCCTCATCCCCACCACCACCCCACAAGTGCTGGTGGTGGGGCGCGACGCGCTGGCCTCCCAGATCACGCTGCTGCTGTCGCGCCGTGGTGTGGTGACGCGCAGCCCGATGAAGGACGAGTCGGTGAGCAAGTTCCTGCTCGATCACGAGCCGCACCTGCCGGTGCTTGCCGTGAACTGTGCTGCCGAGGTGGATCAGATCGCCGCCGCGACCCGTGGCCGGCGTGGCCCTGTGGTGCCGGTGACGCAGTTCGACGCGCGCGTGGTCGTCGGCCCTGTGTGCGCTCCGTCTGGGCCGTGCCCGGTGTGCGCCCGGCTGTACCTTTTGGACCGGGACCCAAACATCGACCAGGTGGAGGAGCACCTCCCGCCGGCAATCGCCGCCGAGCCGGTGTCCTTGGCGGCCGGTGCGGTGGCGGCAGCGACGGTGGCGGGCAGGCTCGCCGGTGCGCTCGACCCGCCCGGGGTGTCGGCACCGACGCCTGTAGCCGGTGACGTGGTGGTCGCGGACCCGTTCGCGCCTGTGCCTGTGGTGTCGCGGCGGGTGCCGTCGCACCCGGACTGCCCGATGTGCTTCTAGCGCTGGCTGGGCTGGCGCGGCTGGGGCCCGCCTTAGTGGCGGTGCTCCTCAAGCGTTGCCAGCACGCCCGCGCCGTACTCCTCCACCTTCACCGGCCCGATGCCGGAGATGCCAAGCAGTTCCGTCTCGTTTGCGGGCATGGCCTCGGCGATTGCCATGAGTGTCACATCCGAGAACACCATGTAAGCCGGGCGTCCCGCTGCGCGTGAGACGTCGAGGCGCCAGCGTTTCAGGGCGGCGAGTACGTTCTCGTCGTAACTCGGCTCGCACTCCTCGTGGCGTCCGAGCGCCTTGTCTGGTGGGCTGAACAGCGGGTTGCCGCATACGCGGCAGCGGCGGTTGCGCTTGAGGCGTTCCGGGGAGCGCTCCACATCAAGTTCCGGTGCGATGCCGTCCAAGAAGCGCGACCGCGACCGGTTCTTTCGCCCACCTTCCTGGCGCGACAGCGACCACGACAAGTGCAGGTGCTCACGCGCACGCGTCACCCCGACGTAGAACAGGCGGCGTTCTTCTTCGATCTGGTCGTCGCCGGCCTTGATCGCGTGCGAGATCGGCAAGGTGTTCTCCACCAGGCCAACGAGAAATACTGCGTCCCACTCCAGGCCCTTCGCGGCGTGCAGGCTGGCCAGGGTCACCCCGTCCACAGCGGGTGGCTGCTTGGCCTCTGCGCGCTGGCGCAACGAGCGCAACACCTGCGGGAGATCCTCGGCTTCTCGGGTGCGGACGATCTCCTCGATGAGATCCACAAGCGCGCTGAGTGACTGCCAGCGCTCACGAGCCTGGGCGCCCTCGGGTTCGGTCTGGGTCAGGCCGATGGGTGCGAACGCGGCGCGAGCAACCGCCACCGGGTCGTCCGGCAGGTCGGTGCGGCGGGCGGCTCGGACCAGGGCTGCGATGGCTTCGCGGATCTCGGCGCGGTGGAAGAACCCTTCCCCGCCACGGACTTGGTAGGCAATGCCGGCATCGGCCAGCGCCGCTTCAAACGCGGCCGACTGGGAGTTAATGCGGTATAGGATGGCGATTTCGCGGGCGGGGACGCCGTCATCAAGCAAACGCCTGATCGCGCGGGCCACGGCGCGGGCCTCAGACGGCTCGTCGTCGTAGCCGTTGAACTGTGGCGCCGGACCGCGCCCGCGCATGCCCTCCAGTTCCAGGCGAGTGCCGGCGACACGACCCTTGGCCTTGCCGATGACGGTGTTGGCCAACTCGGTGACTTCTACCGTGGAGCGGTAGTCACGCTGCAATTTCACCACTGTGGCGTGCTCGTAGGTGCGCGAGAAGTTCAGCAGGTAATCCGGGGTAGCGCCGGTAAACGAGTAAATGGTCTGGTTGGCATCGCCCACCACGGTCAGATCGTCGCGATCCCCCAGCCAGCCCTCCAACACACGCTGCTGCAGTGGGGTGACGTCCTGGTACTCATCCACCACAAAGGTCTGGTACTGCGCGCGGAACTCCTCTGCCACCGCCGGAGCGTTCTCAAGCGCGCCGGCGACGTGCAGCAGCAGGTCGTCGAAGTCGAGCAGCATGCCATCCGGGCTCGTCTTCGCCTCCTCGTAGAGACGGTAGACCTGGGCGACGCGCTGCGGATCCGTCGGCGGGGTGCGCCGGGTTTCAGCGATACGTGCGGCGTAGTCCTCCGGGCCGATCACGCTAGCTTTCGCCCACTCGATCTCGCTAAGCAGGTCGCGCACCATTTCCTTGCCTGTATCCAGCCCACCGGCGCGCGCGGCGCGGGCGACCAACGGGAACTTGTTATCCAAAAGCCGCCACGGCAGGTCACCGGCGATCTGCGGCCAGAAGTACTGCAACTGCCGCATGGCCGCGGAGTGGAACGTGCGCGCCTGCACTCCCCCGATACCCATGGTGCGCAAACGGTCGCGCATCTCCCCTGCCGCGCGCTGGGTAAACGTCACGGCGAGCACCTTGTTCGGGGCGACCGTGCCGCGATCGATCAGGTTGGCAATGCGATACGTAATCGTCCTCGTCTTACCCGTGCCCGCACCGGCGAGGATGCACACAGGCCCGCGGGGTGCTTCGGCGGCGACACGTTGGTCGCTATCAAGCACGCTCAGATCAATCCTCATCGCGCACTGCCTTCTCCGCCTGGCGGCGGATATCCGGGGTGTTCATGCGCACGTACAGGAGGCGATCGCCCGGCTCGACCGTTTCTGCTTCGGGGGAATCGATGCGGTAGAGCTCACCGGAGCGCACCACGCCAAGCACGATGTCTGCCAAGTGGCGCGGGTTCGCACCAACCTCGTCGTCCGCAATCTGGCGCTCCGCCACCGCGAAGCCTTCGTCCGGACTGAGCAGATCCTCCATCATCTCCACCACGGGCGGGGTCACCGTTGCGATGCCAAGCAGACGTCCGGCCGTTTCGGAGGAGACCACCACCGAGTCCGCGCCCGACTGCATAAGCAGGTGTTGGTTCTCACCCTCTCGCACGCTGACCACGATCATGGCACTCGGCGCCAACTCACGCACCGACAGCGTGATCAGCACAGCCGTATCGTCCGAAGACGGTGCCACGATCACCGAACGCGCACGGCTCACCGCCGCAATGCGTAACACGTCCGACTTGGTGCCATTGCCGTGCACCGTGACCAAACCGTGCTTCTCCGCGACGGCAAGCGCAGCTGGGTCCGGGTCGATGACAACAATCGACGACGGCGACGCACCGCCTGCCACCAATGCGTCGACCGCCGAGCGGCCCTTCGTGCCGTAGCCGATAACGATGGTGTGGTTGCGCACGGTATTCCTCCACTGTTGGATCTGCAGCGTCTTACGGGAATCCTCCGTCAGCACCGACAAAGTCGTACCGACGAGGAGCATCAGGAAGGCCACACGGGCCGGAGTGACGAAGAAAATGTTGATGACTCGGGCCGACTGCGTCACCGGAGTGATATCACCGTAGCCCGTGGTAGACAGGGTCACCGCCGAGTAATACAACGCGTCAATGAACGTCAACGGCTCGGAGTATCCATTGCGATCAATGAACGCGACGATCGCGACGGCAACGATAAGCAGCAGGGCGTAGCCGAACCGGCGCGCGATCAACGACCACGGCGTCGCCCGCTCGAGGGCCGGGATACTGACCACATCGAGCAGGTGGTGCACCGGGATCGCCGTTTGATCCGCGGCGTTCGCGCTCAGCGTAAAAACCCTGCGCAGTTTCATTCCGTTTCGTCCTTACCCTTGCTTTCAGCAGATCTGCTGAGTAGCTCTTCGAGTTCTGCCGCATCGGGCAGACTACGCGGAGCATACGTCTCACCGGTGCGCACGTAGAAAAATACAGCGCGCACCGGACGACCGTCACCACAGATACGCTCCCAAGCCGCCTTGTAAACCGCAAGCTGCAACTGCGCCGCTTCCATCGCATCCCGCTTTGGCTTCTCGCCGGTCTTCCAGTCCACGACGGTCCAGCCGTCGGCGTCCTCGAAGACGGCATCCATACGTCCGCGGACCACGCCCTCGCCCACGGCGAGCTCGAAGGGATGCTCCACAAACGTCGGGGTGCGCGACGCCCACTCACTGGCCTCAAAGTTTCGCTTGAGCCGCTCGAGTATCGCGCGATCCACCTCAGCCTCATCCCCGCCGGGAAGTTCGTCTTCGGTCAGCAACGGGCGTGCACCGTAGAACTCCTCCAACCACTCGTGGAAGGCGGTACCGCGCTTGGCGTAAGTGTTCGGCTTAAACGGCACTGGGCGGCGTGCCCGGCGCGCGAACTGCACCGGGTCGGCCTTGAGCGCCACCACATCGGACGCGGTCAGTTCGCCCGGCATAACCACCGGAACGTCGCCTGCCTGGGCCTGCTCGTGTTCTTCGATGAGTGCAGAGACGTCACGCTCCCAGAGGGTAAACAGTTCGCCGTCTACGAACTTTGGCAGGTTCTCGCGCGCGGCGTTGACCGCCTGCGCGGCTGCTTCGTCCTCGGCTAGCGGGGCGTAGTTTGGCCAGCGGCCGGTGCGCTCGCCGTCGTCGACAAGAGCGTCGGCGCTGGCGTCGGTATCGCTGTCTGCTTCAGCATCCGTACCGTCGTCCCACACCAACACGCACTCGGGTGCGACAACGTCGCGCATGGTGGCAAAGTGCTCGTACGGCGCTGCTTCCTTGACCACGTCAGGCCTACGGCGCGAACCTGTGACGATGAGTTTCCCGCCAGAACGCGTCACCGCAACATAGAACAGACGCGCTGCTTCCTCCGCCAGGTCCGCGGTGACGTGCTTCTTCCACGCCTCGCCCGCCCTCTGGTAGTCGGTGCGCGTGTCCACCTCGCCGAACTCCGGGAAGATCTCCGGATCACCGTAGGTCTCCGTAGGCAGGAACTGCACGAAGGTGAGGAAGGTTTCCGTCTTCGGCTTATATGTCTCCGAATCGGCATGCAGCACCGCGACGGTATCCCACTCCAAGCCTTTCGCCTTGTGGGCTGTCATGATCTGCACCCGGTCGTCCTTCACCGTCACCGCACCCGGGGTCAGGCTGTCTTCGTGCTCGCGGGCGAGTTCGAAGTAGTCCAGCAGTCCGTCCAGGCCTGCGCCGGGGTAATTGGCTACCTCCTCCAACAGTCGATCCAGATGCACCGCGCCCGTCGCGCTGTGGCGGGAGAGCACCTCGGTGCGGATGCCGAAGACGTGGATGATGTCCGCGAACAGGTCACTTAAGCGCTTGCCCAGGCTGTGGGTGCGCAGCCAGCGCAGCTTGGCGGCCGTATCGCGCATGCGCTGCAGGCCTTCTTCGCTGTAGCGTTCCGGCTCGCCGAGATCCGCCAGCGCATCCGTGAGTCCTTCTGGGCGGTCGGTGCGCGCCTTGATGTCGTCGGCTTGGGCAATCGCCTCTTCGAGTTGGCTGACCAAGTGGGCGTAGGGGTCGCTGATACGCTGCGTGTTTTCGCGGTGGTCTTCTTTGCCGCGCAGGTTGTTCGCGCGCGATGCCAGCGCACGCAAGTCCGCAAGGCCCAACCCAACAGCTGGCCCGCCGAGGACACGCAGTGCTGCCGCGGTGTCGTCGGGACGCACAAGCATTGTGGCCACGGCAACCGTATCGGCGACCTCCGGCACGTCCAGCAACCCGCCCAGGCCAACGATTTCGTAGGGCACACCGCGGGCCTCGAGTGCTGCGGCGATGAGTTGCGAGTGCTTGTTCTTGCGCACAAGCGTGGCCGCCGAAAACGGCTCCTCGGCCTCCTGGGCCTGGGCGTATGTCTTCGCCAGCTCATCGGCGACGAACTCGATCTCTTCGGCCTGCGTGCCAAAGAACCCGAGCGTGACATCGCCAGCATCCGCCCCCGGGCGCGGCGCCAACGGTGCCACGGCACGCTTTGTCTCGTCGGTGCCCAGGATCGCATCGGACACCCCGTTGGCCAGATCCAGCACCTCAGGTGGGTTGCGCCACGAGGTGGTCAACTGCAACTTCGGCGCTGGTGAGCCGCCTTCAAGCGGGAAGTCCTCTACGAACGCCTGCAGGTTCGCCGCGGTCGCGCCACGCCAGCCGTAAATCGCCTGCATCGGATCGCCCACCGCCGTGACCGTCAGGCCCGGATCTTGCGCGTCGCCGAAAAGGCTGCGCAGCAACACGCGCTGGGCGTGCGAGGTGTCTTGGTACTCGTCCAGCATGACCACGCGGAAGCGATTGCGTTGCGACGCCCCCACCACCGCATGATCACGCGCCAACGCAGACGCGATAGACATCTGTTCGTTGAACGTGATCACACCACGTTTACGCAGCTCCTCGTTCACTGCCTGTGCGAGCGGCAGGTAGTTCACGCGCTCCTTCTGGATATCGCGCCACCCCTGCAGAATCTTCGAAAACTCGATCTTGCTCGCCGAGGGGTACGACTCCGTCTCTGCAAGGAAGTCGTGGGCATGCTCTGTGACCCACTCCGGGGTGGCAAGTTCGTTGCCCATCGCGGTGATGAGTTTGAGCACGTTTTGCACCACGCTGCCAAGTGCACGGTTCTTCCCGTCCGGCAGCAACGAACCGGCGTAGTTGCGCACCACCTCGGTGGTGATGGCGTGCAACTCCGCATCCGTAATCAACCGCGCGTCCGGTTCCGCCGGCACGAGCAGGCCGTATTCACGGATCAAGGTGCCTGCATACGAGTCATAGGTGGACACCTGCGGTGCGATGACCTCTAGACGCTTGGCTAATTCCCCAGACGGGTCGAGGCGCGCAACCAGGTCGCGGTTCTGCGCTAGCGTGGCCAGGCGGTCGCGGATGCGCTTTTTCATCTCCTGGGCGGCCTTGCGGGTAAACGTCAGACCCAGAATCTCTTCGGGGCGTGCAAAGCCATTAGCGACGAGCCACACCACACGCGCGGCCATCGTCTCCGTCTTGCCGGCGCCGGCACCTGCGACAACCAGTAGCGGGCCTGGCTGGGCGCCGATAACCTCCGCCTGCTGGTCCGTCGGCGGGAACTTCTGCCCGAGGTAGCGCGACAGCAGCTTCGGGGACATGGTTTCTTGGTTAAACATTGTGAATCATCTCCCCTTCCGGCTGCACCGGGCACAAGGCGCGCACACTGCAGCGATCGCAATGCTTCCCCGTTGTGGCAAGCAGCGTAGGTCCTGTCATTTCGGCGGGCAATGTATCGATAGCCTCGGCGAACTCTGCTAGCTCCTCTGGTGTCTTGGCAGCCTGCTCAAGCACCGTGATGGCCTTGGTGTCCTTCTTCGGGAACACCAGCATCGCACCACCCACGGTGATGTCCGACTCCCCGCGTGCGGTAACGACCCGCTCGCCGTCGAACGTGCCGTGAGCCAGCGCGAGTTGGTAGGTAAGCAACTGGGCGTGCTCACCGATCTCTTTCTTCGTGGGCGCCGTCGCACCAGTCTTTAGATCCACCACGTAGAGCGCACCATCGCCGTCGCGCTCGAGGCGGTCCACACGACCCCGGACGCGCACGTTGTCGCTGACTTGCACGTCAACGGATGTTTCCACCGCGACCTGTTCAAACGCGCCACGGCTCGTTTCTAGCCAGGTGCGGGTGCGCTCCAGCAAGCGCTCAAACTCCTCGATGTCGCGCTGCGCCTTCCACGCAGGTGCGTCACTGACCTCCTTGCGTGCGGCGATCACGGCGTTATACGCGTCGTCCGGATCTACACCACGGCCGAGCGCTTCCAGGTAGGCGTGGCCCATCACGCCGTAGACCATGTCCATCGACTCGTCCAGGCCCACCATGCGCTGCAATACCTCACTCATCGGGCACTTCAGCAGGCCTTCTACTCGCGACGGCGACAGCGTCGGGCTGGCGCTCAGCGGCTCGTTGGTAGACACCATCGTGGTAGTCCACCACTGCCGAGGGTCCGCACCAAGCACACCCGCGTCCGCCAGGCGCGCCAACTGTCGGGCAGCCTGGGAGCGCGTCGCCTCATCCGCCGAAGGATCCGTGAGCACACGGCGAAACTCCGCCACCAGATCGTCGTGGGCGAGCACGCGCACGAGCGTCTCGGTGTCGTCGCCAAGATCCGCCTGCGATGCCGAACTCAGCCGCAAGCGTGCCGGGGTGAGGCCGTGGTCTTCACAGAATTCCTCGACGAATCGGGAGGGTTCGCCTTCTTTCTCCGCGTCTTCGTCGTCAACCGCAATCACCAGCAGGTATTCGGTGGCGCGGGTGGTGGCGACGGTAAACAGGCGGCGTTCCTCAATCAGACGCTCCACGGTGTGGGAGACCGGCACGTCCGGATCCACGTCATGATCCACGAGGTCGATCAAGTCTTCTTGGCGGAACAGCGAGCCGGTCTCCCCCAGGTTTGGCCACGTATCGTCCTGCACGCCCGCCACGATGACACGGCGAAACTCTCGCCCGACAGCGCCGTGCGCGGTGAGCAGCGACACTGCATCGGGGGTTGCGGTGCGCCGGTCGCGCACACCGGTGGGCAGTTCCTGTTCCAGGATGAAGTCCACGAACGACTCCACCCCGGCAGCGGGACGGCGCTCCGTGTAGTCGCCCGCAGCATCGAACAGCGCCATGACGGAATCTAGGTCGCGGTCCGCTTGCGAGCCCGTCGCACCACCGCGCAGCGCCGAGGCCAACAAGCGATTCGACAGGCCCGTGGCCTGCCACAGCGCCCAAAGGATCTCTTCTACGCTGCCGTCTTCCGCGTAGGCCTGACGTCCCGCGTCAAGCACGCCACGCACGTGCTGGAGGATGTCGAGCTCACGGTCGGTCAACCACGTATCAAAGTCAGGCAACCCGGCGGGATCCGTCAGCAACTCGCGCAGCGACTCTTCGGCACGACGCTCAGGTGCCCAGCGGCGAAGCCCACGAATGAGGCGACGCAGCGTTACCGGATCCGCACCACCCACAGGCCCAAGCAGCAGGTCGCGCCACTCGCTCGGCGTGAGCTCCTCGTACAGTGCCCGGATGCCCAGCAACAGCGATGCCACCAGGCGCTGCTCCGAAAGCACCAGGTCCGTCGGGTTGAGCGACACCGGAACCCCAGAGCGCAACAGCGCGCGGCGCACCGGATCAATGCCCGTGGTCGAGCGGACAATCACCGCCATATCCCGGTAGTCCACGTCGTGTTCGAAGTGGGCACGGCGCAGCGCATCCGCCACCGCCGCCAGTTGCGTTGCAGAATCGGGCGCAATTGCCACGCTGCGACGCGGATCGCGCTTGGACTCCCCCAGGTCAATCGTGGTGTGCTCCAGCCCGCCAAGGGTGCGGAAGAACTCAGGCGACGCACCACGGAAGTGGAACACCGACTGCTCCTCGTCCCCGCCGACCACACCCAAGTCCGCCTGATCCAGCAGGCGCTTGACCAGCGCGCCGGCAGCGGGTGCGAGGTGCTGGGCATCGTCCACAATCACCGTGTGCCACCTGCGCGGCAGTGGCAGTCGCACCGCCTGATCCACCAGCTCCGAGGCGGACAGCCTGCGCGCTCCCGAAAGCGCCATCACCTGCTGGTACTCGCGCAAGAATTCGCCAGACGCGCTCCAGATGCCCACACCATGTCGGCTGCCCAGCTCCTCCAGTTCGACAGGGCCAAGACCACGTTCCACTGCACGCAGCAGGAAGTCACGCAGCTGACGGGCAAAGCCGACCAGTGGAAGCGCCGGGCGCAGATCCTCCGGCCACGAGCCACGACCATCCTCATCTTGGCCTTGGAGCAACTGGCGGATCACTGCGTCCTGCTCCGCGCCGGAGATCAGGCGGATTTCTTCGTCCACATGCGAGCGCAAAATGGCAAAGGCCAGCGAGTGCACGGAGCGCACCATGGGCTCATCGGTAACAAACCCCGACTGCGCCAGCGTGTCCGACAACTGCGAGCGCAGCCGTCCGGCGGTTTCCTTCGAGTCCGTCAGCACCAAAATGCCACCCGGGTCCCCCGCGCCTGCGTGACGACGCCCCGCGGCCGCCGCCGTATCCACAAGAAAACTACTCACGCCTGAGCCGGGCCGGCCGGTGACCTTCCACAACCCGGCCTCAGGCAGCGGGTTGTCCCAGGTACGCGGGGTGATATTGCGGTCCCGCGGCACAAGATAGGCCTTCGGCTCAAGCGCAGCCGGGGGCACAGGTGAAGGGTGTGGAAACAACATAAGGGAGATTGTGCCAGGTCGCTACGACACGACAATCTCAACCACGTCATCTATCGAACATACATCCGAACCGAGCCCGCGTGTAGTGTGGCGACGATACTCAATCGCCTTCTCCAACAACCAGTCCAACCTGGGAATATGCGACCAACGGGCAACGATATCCGGGTCCACCGCACCGGCAAGCAGACCATCGACGATCACCAGCGCTGCCGTAAAACCACGCGGGCGCAACCCAACGGACGGATCGAACTCGGTCAGCACAGGCTCAGCGTGGCCATCGAACAGCAAATGCGACAAGAAATCCAGGTGCGCGACCACGCCCTCAGACCCGAGGTGCTCCTCGCGCCACACCGCCCGATCAGCATTGGCAACCAGCCCGGTGCGCTCGCCGGAGGGGGCTTCGATGCCGGCCACGGCGTCGTCGTAAAGCAATGCTGCTGCAACCGCCTCATCGACACGCTCGCGCGGCTCACCGGTGGCGAACTCAGTCGCGCAATACCCCGCAACGATCAAGCGACCATCCGTCGCACGCACAGGACGCGAAATGCGCAGCCCCTCCCCCGGCACTGCCTTCTCACGCGCCTTGCCAGACCACGCGGACGTCTCACGCGCATGCGACAACACAACACGCCCGAAGCGCAGGCCATTGTTCCAAAATTGCGGGACCGCAACCGGCTCAATGTCGTCGATCTGGAATGCGGAAAGCACATGTGCCGGAATCGGCTTAAGCAAAGAAACCACCGACACCACCTTCTTAATTCACGGCCGGACGCGGATACGGCCACGGGTTCGGCCGGCACGTGTCGTCGTTGTTCGGGTAGTTCTCCTCCGGGCTCATCTCATGCAACTGCGCATTGTTCAGGCTCAGCGTCTGCTGCATCATGATCGGCGCAAGCGCATTCGCCTCCGGGCACGGCACGTGCTCCGCAAAGCCCACAGCGTGGCCCACCTCGTGATTAATCAGGTACTGGCGGTACGAACCGATGTCACCCTGGAACGGCACGGCACCGCGCACCCAGCGCGACTCGTTAATAATCACCGTGTCCTCGCCCGTAATGCGAGTACGGCAACTCGTCTCCGTACCCAACGCGGCACCACAGAGCTCCGCCGTCGTATCCAGAGAGGTCAAACGGATCTTCAGCGTCGGATCCTGATCTGCCGACACGTGTTCGAAGCGGAAGCGCGGATCGTTCGTCCACCCGCGCGGATCCATCAACGTTGCATCCACCATCTGGGCAAACGACTGATCCCCGCCGTAACCGGAGGCGTCGATGCCGTGCTCGACCTCGACGATGTAGCGCACCACAATCTCAGTGCCCTGGCCCGCATTGGCACCAGGGATGCCGACCTCGTAGAACGTGCCCTCACCCGTCGTGGTGTACGGGCCACCCGGCGGCAGATCGTGCGGGTCAAAGATGCCTTCCGCGATCTTCGCAGGCTCCAGCGGCTTCGGTTGATCCGCATCCGCACCAGCCATGCCCGCTTCACCGGCCGGAGCCGACGCAGACTCGGCGACCGTCCCGATCGCCTGCTCATCCGGGTTTTGCACCATGTCCAGCAGGACAAACACGGTAATTACCGCAAGCACCGGGATCGCATACGCGCGCCACCCGTACTCGCGGGCAAAGGCGACAAGACGTCCCTCTTCGCGGCTTGTGCCCTGCGGGGTGTCGTCGCCAGACTCCATACCCCAGCTATCAAACCAGTCGCCGAAGTCCTCTTCAGCGCCCCCGTGGTGCTCACTATGGCGCCCACCGTGAGACGGAGTGCCCTGCTGTTGTGCCATGTCTGAGTAATTTAGCGCATGAAGCCGACGCTACGGGCCGTGGTGCTGCCCTGCTCGACGTAAACGACGCGGTCAGTGCGGATCAGGTAGGAGTGCCCCTTGGCATCCTCCAGCTTGAAGGTTGCCTGACCGTTCGCAATCGCCTGCTCGACGGTGGCAAAGATGTCTTCCTGGCCCTCCGGAAGCTTGATCGCTAGTTCGCGCGGGGTGTCTGCAAGACCAATCTTGATATCCATTTTCTCGCTCACTGTCCTTTTCTTGTTGCGCTTTGTGTGTGCCCGCAGGGGCAATAACTAAACGTAACCACCTGCTGGCGGACGGCCCCATTGTAACGGCCGGTAGCTAAGATGAACGCGTGCCCTACGCAGCTGAGAGTGAACAACGTGGCGCTGCTCGTCGTGCGCCGAAGAAAACGACGTTTGCCGGGTTGGGGGTTGCGGCTGAAATTGTGGACGCGCTTGCGGACCACGGCATCACCCATCCGTTCTCCATTCAGGAGCTCACGTTGCCCATCGCGCTGGCCGGCCGCGACATCATCGGTCAAGCCCGCACGGGTATGGGCAAGACGCTCGGGTTTGGTGTTCCGGTGCTGGACCGCGTGTTCGACGACGCCGATATTGCAGAACTCGACGGCACCCCGCGCGCGCTGCTGATCGCCCCGACGCGCGAACTTGCGGTGCAGGTCGGCGAGGACATCGAACGCCTTGCCGTACACACGCCGGTGCGCGTGGCCACGGTCTACGGTGGTCGCCCCTACGAGGAACAACTCGAGGCACTCGAAGCGGGCGCGGACATTGTTGTCGGCACGCCTGGCCGCCTGATTGACCTGCATGACCGTGGCGCGCTCGTACTGGATAAGGTTGCCATCCTCGTGCTTGACGAGGCCGACGAGATGCTTGACATGGGCTTCCTGCCCGACATCGAAAAGCTTTGGTCCGCCGTGGGCGCAACGCAGACCATGCTTTTTTCCGCCACCATGCCGGGCCCGATCCTGTCCCTTGCCCGTTCGAAGATGAACAAGCCGGTGCACATCCGCGCCGAATCCGAAGATGCCTCCGCTACCCACGCCACCACCCGTCAGGTTGCGTTCCTCTCTCACCGCATGGATAAAGCCGAGGTCATCGCCCGTATCCTGCAGTCTCCGGGCCGCGAGCGCACCATTATTTTCGCCCGCACGAAGCGCTCGGCGGCCGATCTCGCCGAGGATCTTGCTGGCCGTGGCTTTGCCGTCGGCGCGGTCCACGGCAACCTCGGCCAGGTTGCGCGCGAGAAAGCTCTTGATGCTTTTCGACGAGGCGACGTGGAAATCCTCGTCGCCACCGACGTCGCGGCACGCGGCATTGATGTCGACGACGTCACCCACGTGATCAACTACCAAACCCCGGACGACCCCATGACGTATGTCCACCGCATCGGGCGAACCGGCCGCGCAGGACGCACCGGCGTGGCGGTCACCCTCGTCGGCTACGACGAAGCGACGAAGTGGTCCATGATCAACACCGACCTCGACCTGGGCAAACCCAACCTGCCCGAGTGGTTCTCCACCTCCCCTGAACTGCAGGAGGAGTTCGGTTTCCCGGAGTCAGCTACTGGCCATGTCGGACGCCCGCGTAAAGTGCTCGGGGCACGACCAAACCGTCCATCCCGCCCGGCGGCTCCGGGCAAGCGTTCAGGAAGGAAACGGCGTTGAGTAAGCCTTTGCGTCGCACCCGCCGCGACCTCATTGCCACCGGCGTCATCGCCGGCGTTTCGGCATTGCTTGTCGGCACCGCCTTTTTCACCGCCCCGGTGCGCCAGGCTGATCTCTCTCCAGCAGCCGAAGCTCAGGAGGATTTTGGTCAGTTGGCGGTGGTGCCGTCGTCGCTAAGCGAGGGCTTCCGGCTCACCGACACCTCCGGACGCGCGCAACCCCTCGTAGCCAACGGCTTGATCATTACTTACAACGATCACACGCTGACCGCGACGAACCCTGAGGGCGAGACCGTCTGGACCTACGAACGCCCCAACGACCTGTGCCTGATGGATCAGGCGTGGGACAAGGTTGTGGCTGTCTACCGCGACAACGCTGGCTGCGGCGACGTGGTGGCCATCGACGCGAAAACCGGCCAATACGCCGGCACCCGATCCGCCCCGGCGTCTGAAAACGTCACGCGCCTGGCCTCGAACGACCGCATTGGCTACGCCTCCAGCGAACGCATCGAAGTATGGCGCTCCGACATGGTGCGCACCATGGAATACGGCTACATCGAAGCCCCGCAAGAATCCGACATGCAGCCCAACCCAGGCTGCGTGATCACCTCCGCGCTCACCCGCACCGAACTCGTCGCGCTGACCGAAACGTGTGGGGACGGCACCTTCCTCCGCATCCAAAAGGCAACCCCGGAAGACTCCCGCGAACCCGAAGTCGACGCCAACATTGAGATCGACCCGCAGGCCTACCTCGTCGCCGTCTCCCAAGACGCCGCCGCGGTCTACGACCCGTCAAAGAAGCAGGTCCTGGCCTACGACAAGGAAGGCAACAACACCAGCTCCTCCTCGGTGCCAGCAATGGGTGAGCCACAGCGTCTCGACGGCACCATCGCCGTCCTCCCCGTCGCCGACCTCCCCCACCATATGTCCTACTGGCAGGACGACTCCCTCCTGCTCATGGAGCCGGCAGGCCTGGGCGTCACCGGCGTGTTCCAAGGCGCACTCGGCACCGGCTTCGCCGCCGGCGACCGCCTGCTCTACGCCTCCCAGGACGGCATCGCAGTTGTGGATTGGGACAAAAACGCGGTCGACGAGATCATTCCCGTCGACCGCGGCGGCTACACCGGCCCCGTCCACATCTCCTCCGCCGGCGCAACCATTGTGGAAAAGCGTGGCGACGACATCGTCGTCCTCGACGCCAAGGTTTAGCGAGGCCGGAGGGGTGAGCGGTGTCGTCGATTAGCGGCGCGCCTTACGCTCCTCATACTGCGCCTCGTTATACGCCCTCGAACGCGGGTGGAACACGGTGACCAGCACCAACACCACCGAAAACAGTGTCGCCACGCCGAGCGTTACCGCCCCGCCGCGGAACATATAGATAGCCACGCCGCCAAGAATCGCCTCAATGAGGACCACCGCGCCAGTCGCACGCGGACGGCCGCGCAGAGTCTCCACCGACACAAACGCGATGTAGCCGAAAATGATCAGCAAAAACACCGCAGTACCGATGCTGACGTAACCAGCAACCGGCGAGTCGGACTCCAGGGTGTGCTCGGTAGCAAGGAACTGATCACGGATCAGCGTCACCACATAAACAAAGATCGCCAAGCACTGCACCAGCACCACCATCGCGCCGAAACGCATCAGGGGTGGGACCTCAGCATCCGCGAACGGCTGCTGCTCCGGGTCATTTGGGACGGGCGCGTGGGATTGATTCCGATTCGTAGTCACAACAAAGCAGTCTATCGCCACCGATACGGCAGATGAACCCCAGCGAACCGGCAGAAATCCGAAAAACACGATTTGACCCGGGCACCTCCACCACCCGTTTACTATCATCCCAGTTCAGAGGGTAGACCATTGGCTTGCGGATCGGCCCAGAAGCGCAAATGTGACCGCGATGACGTAGATATATTCTGTGATTCCGCGCACATTTTGGCCTCGAACCCTAGCGGGCTTTGCATGAACATGTCATTATTCACAAGTAGCAAAAACAACGGGCTGGTAACTCAGCCCTTAACCCTCAGACACCACGGGGTTAACGCCCGGTAAACCGGAAGACGGGATCTCGAATCCACCGAGAGGCACCGCCCGGAGCCAGGAACCAAACTTTGTTTGCAACGCACCTACATCGTTGGGTGTTTTAGTGGTGCACGAAAACCGACCACGCAGTACCGATTTATTTTTTAAGGAGCATCATCATGGATTGGCGCCACGAAGCAATTTGCCGCGACGAAGACCCGGAACTGTTCTTCCCGGTTGGTAACTCCGGCCCCGCCCTCGCTCAGATCGCACAGGCGAAGCTTGTTTGCCATCGCTGCCCCGTAACCACCCAGTGCATGAAGTGGGCACTCGAGACCGGCCAGGACGCCGGCGTGTGGGGCGGCCTGTCTGAGGAAGAGCGTCGCGCACTGAAGCGTCGCAACAAGGCACTCGCCCGCAACCGCGCTCGCATGTCCGCCTAATTTTCCTCTCCGGTATCGCAGGCGATACAGTGATAGGTCTGTAACCGGTACAGATATATAAAGGAGACCCTCATGAGCAAGCGTGGTCGTAAGCGCAAGGATCGCCGCAAGAAGAAGGCGAATCACGGCAAGCGCGCTAACTCTTAAGCGCTAAAGCCCGCGCCCGGTACCTCCCCTTTCGGGAAGGTACCGGGCGTTTTCTTTTGCCCTCAGGGCCACTGCACTTTTGCACTCAGCGGGTTGTCTTGGTCGCGAAGTTCGGTGCTTGTTCGGGTGTTGCTCGACGGTCCTGGCCTGCTGTTTTCCGCTGGTCGTCTAGCTCGGTGTTTGTGGAACCAGACGATGAGCTCCGTGTTG
>NZ_KV827953.1:0-208 GCF_001836265.1 Corynebacterium sp. HMSC036E10 | reverse complement strand
AGATGCCGGTGGTGTTTGTCCAGGTCGTGTTGGGCATGGTGTTCAGCAGTGGGCTCATCGGCTAGTTGGGCGCGAAACGCACTAGCAGAACAGGGCTCATAGGCCGTGTTTTCGTGTCTTGAGGGCTGTTATTACGTGTGCGCTCCTAAAACGGGGGTAATTTGCGGGGGTAATCAGGTGGTGCGGATTGCTGAACAATCCGCACGTC
>NZ_KV827952.1:0-391 GCF_001836265.1 Corynebacterium sp. HMSC036E10 | reverse complement strand
TGCAGCGTACGTGTCGAGCAGCTCATGTTGCCGGCGATCGCAGCAAGACTGGTCCCGGTGGTCAGGTGCTGGATGAACGCACGAAATAGGGCTGCGTTGGTGATATCGCTGCGCTGCTTGGTCAGTGAAGCACCGCAGATTTTGCACCGCCACCGGGTCGTCCCGTTGCTGGTGGTGCCGTTGCGTTTCATATCGCCGCCGCAGTGGCAGCGTGGTCGGTTCTTTGGCATTGGGCAACCGAACCACTGCTTCATAGCACACCATGGCAGCCACACCGTGGATTTTCGCAGGGGAGGGCCGATATATGCTTTTGGAGCATATATTTTCCGCAAACGCGGAGTTCAGAGCATGAAAATCAACGATTCCGGACACACATTTTGTCGCTTAACCC
>NZ_KV827951.1:0-19439 GCF_001836265.1 Corynebacterium sp. HMSC036E10 | reverse complement strand
AACGATTCCGGACACACATTTTGTCGCTTAACCCAAACCCGCCACTGAGAACACGCAGTGGCGGGTTTCCTTATGTCCCGACCTAGTAGGTAGGTAGGCGTAGCGTGAAGGTATGTCTGTCGAGATTGGCAAGGTCAAGAAGATTTTGGGTGGCCTCGCGTCAACCCGAACCGAACGCGAAGAACTGTACAAGCACTTCCACCAACACCCCGAGCTGTCCATGCAGGAGCATGCGACCGCGGAGCGGATCGTAAAGGAACTGGAATCCTCAGGTATCCGGGTAACCCGGGTGGGGGAAACAGGGGTGGTGGCGGTCGTCGATAATGGCGAGGGCCCAGTCGTGGCCATGCGCGCAGACATTGATGCGCTGCCGGTCAAGGAAGCCTCTGGCAAGGACTATGCCTCCACGGCCACGCAGGTTGACGTTAAGACCGGCGCGGAGGTCCCCGTCGCCCACTCATGTGGTCACGATTTCCACCTGATGTCGCTGCTCACCGCGCTGCAGGCGTTCAACGCTCACAAGGACCAGTGGTCCGGCACCTTTATCGGCGTCTTCCAGCCCGCTGAGGAGACCGCTGAAGGTGCCCGTGCGATGCTCGAGGCCGGAGTGGAACAGGCAATGCCACGGCCCGACGTGTACCTCGGCCAGCACGTGCTAGCCAGCCTGCCCGGTGGACACGTGGGCACGCGACGCGGACCGGTGCTGTCGTCTGCGTTCTCGGTGAAGGTCACGGTGCACGGCAAAGGCTCCCACGGGTCGATGCCGGAATTGGGCGTGGACCCGGTCGTGCTTGCCTCCAGCATCGTGATGCGACTGCAAACCATCGTCTCGCGCGAAGTGGCGGCCAAGGAAACCGCGGTGGTGACCGTCGGTGCGATCCACGCGGGCACGAAGTCCAACATCATCACGGACTCCGCCGAACTGCTCATCAACACCCGCGCATACAGCAGCGAGGTCAGCGAGCACCTCAAGGAAGCCATTGAGCGCATCGTGCGCGCGGAATGCGTCGCCGCCCGCAGCCCGATGGAACCCGAGTTCACCTACTACGACCGCTACCCGCTTACCGACAACGACGGGGACGCTACCGACACCGTCCGCGAAGCCTTCGACGCATACTTTGGCGACGAATCCTGCGACCTCGACGCCGTACCCGCCTCCGAGGACTTCTCCACCATCCCCGACGCGCTCGGTGTCCCCTACACCTACTGGGGCCTGGGAGGCTTCGCGGACATGAGCAACGCCGTGGGCAACCACAACCCGGCGTTCGCACCTGATCTCCAGCCCACACTCGACCGTGGCACCGAAGCAGTCGTCGTTGCTGCTTCCGCCTGGTTGACCGTGCCGGTCTCGGCGGATTAGTGGAGTTTAAAAATTTATGCAGCGGCCAATGGGGGGCATGGGCCGCTGCAAAGGACCCGAAGGCCCTGGGTGGGGACTATGTCCCCCAAAGGGAGCCCGCGCCTCTCGCACTCTAAATGGGGGGGGTGGGTGAGTGCTCAGCCGGTTCTCGGGGGGTGTAACCGTGGGCGGGGCTCCGGCTCAAATATAGATCATGTGTAAATGGCTTGTCTAGTCTTAGTGCAAAATACTGCTAAACATGCAGGTAGATAGCGTGGTGTTGCGGTGGTGGGGTGCGGTTACGGCAGTTCCACGCCACACTGCTTGAGGATCGTTTTGGGCAGGCGGAAGCGAGCGGCCATGCGAACAGGTGTGCTAATTTTGTGCTGAAGATTCTCGGCACCTATTAAACTGTCGGTTAATAAAACTGCTGGTTACGAAAGAAGCAGACGGAGGCGAGAAAGTTGCCATTGGAAATCACTGTCACCAATAGTGAAGAGCTTCTTGAAAGGAAGCGAGAGTGTTTGGCATCTCTAAGGGCCACCACTCGCCTTCCCCATGCTGAATTTCAAGACCTCAAGGTGCTGGCGAATGCCGGCATGTTGAGCGAGGATGAGCGGACCGTGTACGACGAGCTGCAGACAGTTCTCTTACTGCTCGGTGAGGGTCGTTTTGGGAGTGCATGATGCGGCAGGGCGGTTTCTCGGCGACGTAAGAGACACGTTACTTGAGGCGTTGCCGCTGGCATGCAGAGCGGATTTACAGGCGAAAGCCAAGCTAAACATCGACAAGAATATCGTGGTGGGTGATTTCAAGGCTCCTCTCGTTCACGGTGCTGGACAACCTGTTGAGTTTGAGCGTGACTACACCAGCGCCCCCTGTGCGCATATCCACTACTCAGGGGTCGCAGGGTTGCTCAGTCCAGCATTGATGCAGAACTTTCAGGACAAATCAGGCAACCCGAGGAAGAAGGGCCGCCTAGATGAATTGCACTTACCTGTGGGAGGAAAGCGTTTTCGTCCGTCGCTTGAGGACTTCCTCTATTTTGTGATCAGCGAATGTGGATTCCGCGGGAGGCCAGGATGGGAACCTGCACTACAGGAACGACGCCGAGTATGGCTTTCTAAACAGGCTTCTGCGGCAACCCGAGATCATCCCGAAGCTGCTGCAGAGGCGCTCAGGGACCTCGGGTTTACCGTCACTCCCCCGAAGGGGTTCACTACGCCTAAAGCAGATGCGCAATGGTGAATTGCCCGTTAGCTACGGCAGTTCCACACCGCACTGCTTGAGGATCGTTTTGGGCAGGCGGAAGCGAGCGGTCATGCGGGGGTCGACGATCTGGCTGATCTGGGTGTCGCCAACCAGGGACAGCAACATGAGGGCGTCGGTGGCGTCGAGGCTGGATGCGTTCACGAGCCAATCGCGCATCATGCGGGTGGACTCCTTGACGGCGTCCATCAGTTCGATCTCGGAGGAGATGGCGTAGACCGCGTCGCCGGAATCCAAGAAGGGCAGCGGCAGCGGGCGGCCTTCGAGCACCGTCACGCGGATCTTTACCTCGGCTTCGATCTCAGCGCCGCAGACTGCGACTTCGCCGTCGCCCATGACGGCGTGGACGTCGCCAAGGCTCAAGTTCGCGCCGTCGACCTCCACTGGCAGGTACAGGGTGGAGCCGGCGACGATCTCCTTCGTGTCCATGTTGCCGCCGTGCTGGCGCGGCTCACCGGTGGGTACCGACTCGGATGCCGGTGCGGTGCCGATGACGCCGATCATTGGGCGGATGGGGATGGTGATGTCGTCAGAAAACTGCGCCTTGCCATCGCGGATCGGGACGATGCGGGTGCGCTCCTCCACCGTGCCGGGCAGCGCGCCGAAATCAGGGTGGGTGGTCATGGTGGCCTGCTCGCCGACCTCGATGCTGAGGATCTCCACCTTCAGTGTGTCGCCAGGGCGTGCTCCCTTGACCGCGATTGGGCCGGTGGCTGGGTTGACCTTGTCCCAGCCGACGGTGCTGAACAGCTGGGACTCGTCGGTAATCGTGTTGGAGAAGCAGTCAAGGGTTCGAACCGTAACCTCGTCGCCGCTTTCCACATGAAGGCGCGGCTCTTGGTCCGGAGACAGGGCCAATACACACGCGTTGGAATCGATGGAGTGCATCCTTTTACCTCTCTTCGAAGGAACAACCAGCGGATACCTCTGACCATAGTTGGAAACAGAAATTCGCAGGTGAAGTATGGGAAAAGGGCGAGTATGTTCAGGCTGCCAGAGGCCTTTAGGGGCCTTCAGCGACATTCAGGGGCCTGGAGCATTCAGTGTCGACGAGGCCCGCGAACGTTTGGCGCGTGAACCCCTCGACCGGTGCTGCCGAATGTTTCACGTGAAACCCGGCTGTTGTAGGGCGCTGGCGGCTGTGGCGGTGGCGATAACGAAGTCGCGACTTGCCCCCCGAGTTTCCCGGTACCAAATACGCGGAACACGGGAGCACCGGCTCTGCGAAACACTGAGACCAAAAACCTGCACTGGTACTTCGGGCATTTGGTGTCGATTCAATGGTTGCTCAGTAGATCGTGTATGTTCGGGTTTACGCACACCACGTCCTCTCCGGTTCGCCGTGACGGCGTGGTTTTCTCAATCCTTAGGGGGAATGGATGGGTTAAGGGTCAAAGGGGGCGCGGACATTTTGACCGTTAACCCTAGGCGCCTAAAAACGCTTGAGAATAGCGGAATTCCTTCCGCCTACTCGCACTCTAAATGGGGGAGGGTGAGTGCTCAACCGGTCTCGGGGGGATGGACCGTGGACGGAGGGGCCCAAAAGCGGATATAGACGATCGCCCTCAGTGCGTCTACACCTAGAGCAAAAAAGTTTTTCGGTGCAGGGGGGAGGGTGCTATGGGATGATAGCCGGCATGACCATTCAGGCCCGGGCGCTGACATATAAGCGTGAAAAGGAGCAGTCGGCCGCGATCCGTTTGTTGCACGCGGACAACGCCCCGGTGCTACTCGCGGTCGTGGCGGAGCACTTCCCGCGAGGCGCAGAGGTCCGACCTGCGGAGCAGCTCTATCAGCTCATGGCTGAGGACTTCGCGGTGTTGCGCGGTATCTTCGAGCTCCCGAAAACACCCCAGGCGTACTGCAACGACTGGGTGAAAGCCGGGTGGCTGGTGCGCAAGTCCGGCACCAGGGAAACGGGTGAGACGCTTGAACCAAGCGAGCAAACGCTCACCGCGCTGCAGGTGATGGACCGTGTCAGTGCACCGCGATCGGCGGTGACGGCGAGCCGGGTGGCGTCGATAAGCAATGCCCTGCAGGCGCTCGCGCGGGACACGGACCCGAACATCGACTCCCGCCTGAGGCACCTCGAGGCCGAACGCGCCCGCATCGAGGCAGAGATCGAGCAGGTCGAGCGCGGGGAATTCGAGCTGCCCTCCCCCGCCACCGTGCACGAACGGGTGGGCGACATTCTGGAGCAGGCGAATGCGATCCCCGGCGATTTCGCGCGCGTGCGGCACGAGCTGGAAACGCTCAATACGCAGCTGCGCCGCCAACTGCTGGATCCGGAGGGCTCGCGCGGCGACGTGCTGGACGAGATCTTCGCTGGCGTGGACTTGATCGGGGAATCCGATGCTGGCAGAAGCTTCAACGCGTTCTACTCGCTGGTGGTCGACCCGGAACGCGGCGCGTGGTTGGACACGTGGATTGGGCAGGTGCTCGAGCGCGCCGACAACACCGCGATGACACCCGAAGAGCGGGCGAAATTCCGCAGGCTGTTCCGCGACATGGAAGACGCCGGCTACGAGGTTAACCGCATGATGACGCGCCTGGCCCGCAACCTACGCAACTACGTGGCCAGCGAACAGTTCGCCGAGGACCGCCGAATGATCGAGCTTTTACGCGACACCCGCAAGCTCGCCGCCGACGCCGCGGAGCGCGAGGAGCTTGCAGCCACCCACAAGATGGACACGCCCTTGCAGCGCATCGGGATGCAGATCACCTCGGTGGCGCAGATCAAGCTGGCGGACCCGGGCGCGGAGGTCATCACCACTGCGGTGGAGGCGTTTGAACCCGGCGAGGGCGACGCGGAGGCGCTCTACCAGGCGGTACGTGAAAGCGAGATCGACTTGGAAGAGCTTATCGCGGCAGTTGGGGAGACGGTTGGGATGGCCGGAGGGGCGTCGATAGGCAAGGTGCTCGAGCGCCATCCCGCCTCCCAGGGGCTGGGGTCGGTGGTGGGCCTTGTGTACCTGGCCCTGAAGCATGGGGTGCGGCAGGACGGCAGCGAAGAGGTGCGCTTCGAGGAAGACGATGGGAGCATTCGCTTGGCGACGGTCCCGCGGTGGCATTTCGACGCCGCAGCAGTAAAGGAGATGCAATGACGGAACCGCTGTGGACGGGCGACACGGGCACCCTGTCCGAGGAAACCCGGCGCGCACTGGTGGACCTGCTCAAAGGTCCGCTCATCACCGCTGACCGGAAGAAGGAAACCTGGCACGCCATCACCACCGACACGGAGACGCTGCGCTCTCGGCTGCACGATGTGTTTTTGGAGCTGGTTGTGGACGAGGACGCCGGCATCGCGTTCACTCGCCACGTCCGCCCGGACGACGAGGACGTGAAAGTGCCGCCGGTGTTGCGCACGGAGGCGCTGACGCACTTGCAAACCGCGATCCTGCTGCAGCTGCGCCACGAGCTGGGCATGTCTACCCCAGGCGAGCGCGTCGTGGTGGGAGAAGATGAGTTGTATGGCGCCATCAGCTACGTCCGTGCGGTGGACAACCGTGACGAGTCCGGGTTTAAGAAGCGCTTCACCGCGGCGGTGAACACCATCCGCAAGTACAGCCTGCTCACCGACACGGAGACCGAGGGGCGCTGGGAGGTCTCCCCTGTGCTGCGCCACATCTTCGACGCTGACACGGTCCACGCGCTGCGCGAGGAGTATCTGCGCCTGGCACAGGAAGGGGAAGAACAGTGACAGAGCAGTTCCGTCTCGCGCGCGTGCAGCTGGTCAACTGGGGCACGTTCGACGGCTACTACGACATCCCCGTCGGCGAGCGTGGGTTTTTGATCACCGGCGCGTCCGGCTCGGGCAAGTCCACGCTTATCGACGCCTTCTCCGCCGTACTAGTCCCGCCTGGCAAGCTGCGGTTCAACGCCGCCGCCCAGCAGGAAACCGGCCGTGACAAGGGGCGCAGCCGCGTGTCCTATATCCGCGGTGCGTGGCGCCGCAGCGAGGACCCGGCCACCGGCGAGATCCGCAGCCAGTACCTGCGCTCCGGAGCGACAGCCAGCATTGTCGCGCTGACCTACCGCGCCGGGAAGGAGGCGTTCACGCTCGCCGCAATCTACCGCCTCAATGCGGGACAGCAGCAGGAAGCGCAGGTGAAAACGCTCTACGGCATTTTTCCCAGCGAGGTGGACGTGGACGGGTTCGTGCCGTTGCTGCAGAACTCCCTGGATAAGCGCAAGTTGGAGGCGAAATACAAAACTGCCGGCGTGACGTTCACGGACCAGTACTCCGTGTTTGCCAACCGCTTCCGCTCCAAGCTGGGTATCGGCAGCGAGGAAGCGCAGATGCTGCTGCACCGCACGCAGTCCGCGAAGTCCCTGTCCAGCATGGACGAGCTGTTCCGCAACTACATGCTGGACGTACCGGACACGTTCCAGGTCGCGGAGGACGCCGTGGCCACGCACGAGGACCTGCGCCAGGCGTACGAGCGGCTCGAAGACGTGCACCAGCAGATTGAGACGCTCGCTCCTCTGCCGGGGCTGAACACCAAGCTCAAGGATGCGCAGGCGACGCAGGAGAACAATGCCGCGTTGTCTGCCGCCCTGCCCAACGTGCGACGTGCGATTGAGGCGAAGCAGCTGCGTGAGCGTATCGACGTCAGCTCCGCCCAACTCGCCGCCCTCGAAGTGCAGGCGCAATCTCTCGAGGCCCGCAAGGATGCGCAACAGGCGGCTGTGCAGCGCGCCGCTGTCCAGAGAGAGCAGGTCGCCGGGCAGAGTTTGAGCGAGATTGAGCGCAACATCGCTCGCGAAGAGCACGAGCTTGCCACGCGTGACGCGAAACGGCGGGATCTGGCTTCCATGGTGCAGATGGACGGAGCGCTGGATACCGAGCGCTTCGCAGAGCTGAAAGCACAGGCGTCGGCGGAGCTGGCGGCTGCGCCAGAGCAAGTAGAGCACCTACGCGAAAAGTGGTTTCAGGCCCGAAGCGAACGCGAGAGGCTTGCCGGCGCGGAGGCGTCGGTGGAGACGGAGTTGGCGTCGTTAGGCAACCGCACCTCCAACCTTGACCGGCGGTACGTGGAGAAGCGCGCACAGCTGTGTGCGGATACCGGGCTGACGGTGCGTGAGCTGCCGTACGTGGGTGAGCTCATCGACGTGCTACCGGAGCAAGCCGAGTGGGAACCGGTGATCCAGCGCCTGCTCGGCGGTTTTGCCGCGACTCTTTTGGTGCCAGCGGAGCGCGAGCGCGAGGTGAGCAGCTGGGTCAATGGCCGCCACTTGGGGATGCGGCTTGAGTACCGCACCGTGCCCGAGGGCGTGGACATGCCGCGCGGACCGAAGAACCCGCTCAGCCTGTTTCATAAGGTGCGCGTGGTGGAGCACCCGATGCGCCCCTGGCTGATGCGCATGCTGGCCACCACCTTCGACTACGCCTTAGTGCGCACCGTGGACGAGCTGGAACGGCAAGACAAGCGCGCGGCTACCATCGACGGCTTGGAGCGCAACCCGGCCGATAGGACTGGCTCCGCCCGGTACGTGAAAAACGACAGGCAGCGCCTGGGCGAACGGCGCAACTACCGCCTCGGCTCCTCCAACCATGCCAAGGTGGAGGCGCTGCGCGCGGAGCTGGCGGAGGCGAAACGCGCGACAACGGCGGCGGGCAACCGCCTAACAGAGGTTGAGCGTAAGCAAAAGGCGCTGGCCAGCGACGTGGAGAAGGCTCGGGCTATCGACGCTATGGAGTGGGCCAGCGTGGACGTCATCAGCGTCGAGGAGCAGTTGGCGAGCCTGCGCGCCGAGCTTGAACGGCTGACCTCCTCGCCTGAAGCGAAGGAGTTGGAGCGGGCGTGGCGCGAGGCCGTCGATACGTTGAAGGCCACCGAGCAGGAGTTGCGCAGCGTGCACGACGAGCTCGCCGTGGCCACGCGGGCACTGCAGGACGACCAGGCGCGGCTGAAGCGGATCGAGTCGGAGCACGTGGAGGTGGACCCGGCGCTGGCGGAGCAGCTGGATGCGATGCTCGCGGCCACCACGCGCCGTCTGACCCCGGAGAACTTAAGCGACAGCGCCTTCAAGGTCACCGCGCAGCTGGACGCGCAGGCGAAGCAGGCGGCGAAGACGATCACGGAGTCCAGCAACGCCATCGTGAACATTCTGTCCAACTACAAGTCCCGGTGGTCCGCAGAGTCTGCGGAGCTGCAGGCCGCGGCCGAGTTTGCGGGCGAGGCTATTGCGAGGTTGGAGATGCTGCGCTCGGACCGCCTGCCGGAGTTCCGCGGCCGCTTCCTGGACCTGCTCAACGGCCAGTCCGTGATGCACCTGAACACGATTTACAAGGAGCTGCAGCGCGCGAAGGGCGACATTGAGACCAACCTGGGCCCCATCAACGCGTCGCTGCGCCGCTCCCCGTACACCGAGGGGCGCTACCTGCAGATTGAAGTCCGTGACAACCGAGACCGCGTCGTGCGTGACTTCCTGCAGGACCTGCGCGAAGCGACCGCCGGCAGCTTGAGCGAGGCGGACGAGAAGACCGCCATCGAGCGCTACCACCGCCTGGCCAAGATCATGGATCGCCTCGGCTCCTCCGAGCGTGCCGACCGCAGTTGGCGCAACGTCGTGCTGGACACCCGCAGGCATGTGAAGTTCGTGGGCAACGAGGTGGACGCCGAGGGCACGGTGCACAACACCCACGTGGATTCCGCGTCGTTGTCAGGCGGCCAGGCGCAGAAGCTGGTGTTCTTCTGCCTCGCCGCGGCACTGCGCTACCGCCTTGCGGGCGTGGACGCGGACGTGCCCCGCTACGCCACCGTGGTGCTGGACGAGGCCTTTGACCGCGCAGACCCTGTGTTCACCCGCACTGCGATGGACGTGTTTGAAAGCTTCGGCTTCCACATGGTGCTGGCTACGCCGATGAAGCTGATCAAGACCCTCTCCCCGTACGTCGACGGCACCATCGTGGTCCACTACACCGAGGATCCCGTCGCACGTTCCACCTTCGAGCTCATTGAAACCTATGCGCCTGCCTGACCAGTTACCTCTCAAGCTCAATATGGAGCAGTTGCTCCTCGACGAACCCGTCGAGGTGTCCATTCCTCTGAAACCCCCGACTCGTGCGCAGGTGCTTGACGACGAAACCCGCGCCCGCGAATTCGTCCGCACCTGGCAAGCATGGGAACCCGCAGGTGAGGTGGAGTGGGCTACGCGTTCCTGGGTGGGCTTGGGCAAACACGACGTGCCGGTGCGACTGATGTTGTCCGGATGGGATCGCGTAGCAGAGGTGGTCGGGCGTGCTGGGGAAGTTGCCCTGGCTCGCGAAAGGTTTGCGCGTCTGATTCAGCTGTTTCCCGACAGTTCGGAGTTCCGGGAGCGTGCTGCTCGCACCAATTCAGCGTGGATTGCGCTTTCAGCGGAAGATTTCAACCGACTTTGCCTCGCATTGCATTGGTTTCACGTGAAACCACAATCCGGCCTGCGTCCGCGTGCGGTGCCTATCGAAGGTCTGGACACGAAGTGGATCGCCACGCACCGGAGATTGCTGCAACGGCTCCTTGGGGTGAACGACCTCGGGCTCGCCGAGGGCGACCGCATGATGAGGGTACGGTTCTTGGATTTTTCGTTGGCACCGGCGCCAGGGCTTGTCGATGTGTCCGTTCCCTTTGGCTCGCTTGCGCTCCCGGATGACCTTAGGGTGCTCGTCGTCGAGAACAAGGAGACGTTCCTCGCACTGCCGCACACGCCCGAAGGCTCAAACGTGGTGCTGGTTTGGGGTGCGGGGTACACCGCCGGCGCGCTCCACGAGCTGCCGTGGGTCCGTCAAGCGCGGCAGATTGTGTACTGGGGCGATGCGGACGCGGACGGCTACGCCATCCTGAACACTGTGCGTACCCGTTTGTCTGCCGACGGGTGCTCCGTTTCGGTAGTCAGCGCAGCGATGGACATTGACACCGTGCAGAGGTTCCTCCACCTCGCAGTCGCTGACCCAGGGGATACTGCACGCGTGCTCCCCCGCCTCACCGAGGAGGAGGAACGTGCACGGCGGTTCTTGATCGCATCAGGGAACAAACGGCTCGAACAGGAGCGTGTATCCCTGGACTGGGCGCTCTCACTGCCACAGTTAGCTCCGTTGTGGGATCGGCCATCCCGAGATGGAGCCGTGTAACTCCTCTACACTGGCCGCCATGCGCTACGTGGACTACGACGAAGCAATGGCCACCCTCTCCCCCGCCGCCGCGGTCCAGGCCGTGCGCGACGCGCTGCTCAGCGGCTTCGACCCCGCGACTGACTCGCAGCGCCAAAAGGTCGCCCTCCCCCACGGCGAGATGCACCTGCTTCCGTCGGCGCTCGACGGTGCGGTCGGCGTGAAGGTGCTCGGCATCCAGCCGCCGGGCTCGACCGTGGATGTCCCGTTGATCCAGGGCTCGTACCTGCTCATGGGCGGCGAAACGCTCACGCCGGAGTGGCTTATCGACGCCGCCGCGCTCACCACCCTCCGCACCCCCGCCGTCGCCGTCGCTGGGGTGCTTTCGCTTCTCGACGACCCCGTAAACGCCGTCATCTTCGGCACCGGCGCCCAGGGCCTTGGCCACGCCGCCACGCTCGAGGACGTCCTCGACGTCTCCTGCACGTTCGTCTCCCGGACTCGCCCGGACGGTTTTGCCTATCCCTGGGCTGAGGCGGGCACGTCCGCTGCCGACGAGGCGGTGGCCGGCGCTGAACTCGTGGTCACCGCAACCTCCTCCCCTTCTCCGATCCTGAGCGCCGAGCATCTTCGCGACGGCGCCATCGTCCTCGCCGTCGGCGCCCACACCACCGACACGCGCGAGCTTGATACTGACGTCCTTGCAGGCGCGCAGGTGATCGTCGAAGACGTCGGCGCCGCCAAGGGCGAGGCCGGCGACGTTGCCATCGCGGTCGAGGAAGGCGCACTCTCGTGGGACGACGTCGTGTCCATGGCCGACGTGGTCCGTGGCGATGTTGCGCTGGACACCAGCCGACGCATCGTGTTTAAGACGGTCGGCATGCCGTGGGAGGACTTGGCGGTGGCGCGGGCGCTGGCCGCAGCGGCATCGTGATGTTCCACGTGAAACATTCGGGGGCTGAAAAAGCCTCTTAGATTCCTAGCGTCCAAGAGTTGGGAACGTTTAGGCGAGGGGTGGCCCGGGGGTAATGGGTTGTGGAAGAGGGGGACGAACACTATTCTTTATCCCATCACGACTAGCCGACCTCTCCGTACGGGGAGGCGGCTAGTTTTATTTATATGGATGATGAAGTGCTGAACGCCTACCGGCAAAGCAAGTACGCGAAGCCATATTTTTTCATTGATGATCAGCTTGCAAAGCTCCGGACCCATGGCTTGGTAATTCAAAACAGCGAAGCAGCCAGATCGATGCTGAGGGAATGTGGCTACTTTCGATTTACGGGGTACGCCTACTATTTCAAACAGGATGACGATTTCCCGCCCGGAACAACGTTCGGTCAGATCGCTAACCTTTACAAGTTTGACGAGTCGGTGAGGAAAAAATTCGTAGAGGGCCTCGAAATGATTGAGGTGTGGCTGAGGAGTCAGCTGAGCAATCGCCTCGGGTTCTACCATCCATTTGCGCACCGAATTCCCGCCTATCTTCGTAAAGATTCATCCATTTGGACAGCGGGCTCGCTATCGATCAAACAGTCGAAACATATTGGGTGGATCGCTGACTACTCCCGCGAAGAACGGCGCAGCCAAAGTGACTTTGTTCAGCACTTCCGTCGCAAATATGGTCCTCACCTTCCTGTTTGGGCAGCAACGTATGTGCACACTATGGGCGAGTCTGGAATAAGGTCTTCGATACCTCACTGGCCGAACCGAGAGATCATATCCAGGAGCTTTCCCATTTGAAAGGTCTTCCTCATAAGCCCTATAAGACTATTGCTGCTATGAGGTTCCTCTTCGCGCGAATCTACCCGGGTTCTTCCTGGTCGGAAGAAATGGTTAACCTGTTGCAGAGCTTTGTGCGGAGATCCGGCATCCCCCTAGTTGCGATGGGGTTTCCCGAGGGTTGGGATGAGGAGCTGATCTGGCGCAGAAATTATGAGCCCGACCTGCACGATTATAAGGTGAGTGACCACATTAACCAGATTGAGTGCATAACCCAGCCAAAGCTCTTGGAAACTTTTCACCCTGAACGCGACGAGCGAGGAAGAAAAGATTTGCTTAGGTATTTGGTAAAGAACAAGGGGGTATTTCTCCACGAGACTGGAGAAACGAAATACTATCCGACCTTTCAGTTCAATACGGATCTCAGCGATGTTGACCCCAATGTGGGGAATGTAAATGAGGTGCTCATCGATAAGTTCGCGGGACGGGAACCTGTCGCCCAAGCGGTTCAGCAATGGTGGGTAACCGGAGATCTCGGACCGAGCACAGAAGGCGCTCCGATAACGGAGGTGAAGAGACGCCCGGATCTTGTACTTCAAAGAGCGAAGCGCCTAACCCCCTTCGAATCCGGTTCATAGGCAATTGCGTTGTAAGGGGGGAGCAGGCCACGCGCCTTCATCGAACACCCGCACGCCCAACCTCCCCCTGTCTCGCGCGGGCCGGATACGCTGCTACGTATGTCTTCGCCCGCACAGGACACCACCGAATCCCAGCGCAACGACCAGACCTTCGCGCCCGGCTTGATGGTCAAGGTCCGCGACGAGTTATGGCTGATCACGAGCGTGACGCAGTCCGTGGATGGGTACCTGCTCAAGGTCCGCGGCCTATCGGATTACGTTCGCGACACCACGGCGAGTTTCTACACCGCGCTCGACGACGTGGAAGTGTTCGACCCCGCCAAGGTAGAGGTCGTCGCCGACCACTCCCCCGGTTACCGCACGACGCGCCTGTGGCTCGAGACCACGCTGCGTCAGACGCCGGTACCGCTCTACCAAGATCGCCTCTCGGTGGCGGAGGGCATGCTGATGGATCCACTCGACTACCAGCTCACAGCAGTACGCAAGGCGCTTAGCGACGACAACCTGCGCCCCCGTGTCCTCATCGCCGACGCCGTCGGCCTGGGCAAGACGTTGGAGATCGGCATGATCCTCTCGGAGTTGATCCGTCGTGGGCGTGGTGAGCGCATTTTGGTCGTCACCCCGAAGCACATCATGGAGCAGTTTCAGCAGGAGATGTGGTCGCGTTTTGCTATTCCGCTGGTCAGGCTCGATTCGTCTGGTATCCAGCGTGTGCAACGCATCCTTCCGGCAAGTAGGAATCCGTTCACGTATTTCCCGCGCGTGATTGTCTCGATGGACACTCTCAAGAGCGGCAAGTACCGCGCGATGTTGGAGAAGGTGCGTTGGGACGCGGTGGTGATCGACGAGATCCACAACGCTACCAACGTGGGTACCCAGAACAACGAGCTCGCCCGCACCCTGGCCCCCACCACTGAAGCGCTCCTGCTTGCCTCGGCAACACCGCACAATGGTGATCCGGAGAGTTTCAAGGAGATTCTGCGGCTGTTGGATCCGACATCGGTGATGCCGGACGGCACGATCGACGCCGAGGCCGTTTCCCGTCTCCTCATCCGCCGCCACCGCCACAGTGAGGAGGTTGCGAGTGTGGTCGGTGAGAAATGGGCGGAGCGTAAGGACCCGATCAACGTGCCAGTAGAGGCATCCGCCGAAGAAAATGCCGTGGCCGCCGAGTTGGAGCAGACCTGGATCCACCCAGAAGCCGCCAACACCAATCCGGCGAAGGACCGTTTGTTCCCGTGGACGTTGGTCAAGGCGTTCCTCTCCTCCCCTGCCGCGTTGGGTGAGACGATTGAGAACCGTCTCAAGCGCATCCCCGAGTCGGACACGAACCAGCGCCAGGCCCTCGAGCGCCTCCAAGCACTCAACGCAAAGATCACGCGTCAGAACTCCAACAAGTACGCCGCGCTGGTGAACTACCTGCAGGACATCGGCGTGGGCAAAGGCAAGAAGGCCCGCGCGGTGGTGTTCTCCGAGCGTGTGGCCACGTTGCATTGGCTCAAGGAAAACCTGACCAAGGATCTGAAGATGCCAGCGGGCGCCGTGGAGGTCATGCACGGTGGGCTGTCGGATGAGGAGCAGATGCGGCTTGTCGACGAATTCAAGCGCACCGATTCCAAACTCCGCATCCTTATCACGGGTGACGTGGCGTCGGAGGGCGTAAACCTCCACACTTTGTGCCACAACCTGGTGCACTACGACATTCCTTGGTCGCTGATCCGTATTCAGCAGCGCAACGGCCGCATCGACCGCTACGGCCAGACGGAACCGCCACAGATCGCAGCTCTCCTGTTGGATACAAAGCAGGGCGGCTACGTCGGCGAATTGCACGTGTTGAGCAAGCTGATCAATCGTGAGAACGAGGCGCATGCGTTGCTTGGCGACGTCGGCTCGCTCATCGGCAAGCATTCCATCTCCGGCGAGGAGGACGAGATCCGCCGGGTGATCCAGAACCAGGTGCAGTTCGATGACGTTGTGAAGACGCCGGACCAGATCGCCACCGAGCAGGCCCAGAGCGAGGAAGACCTGATCGACCAGTTGCTGGCGGGCTTCGGCCTCGAGCCCGACAACACCGACAACACCGACAACCCCAGCACCACCACCGCAACCGCGCCCGACTCCACCCACACCGAGAGCCTCTACCCTTCCGAGATCGCCTACCTGGAGGACGCGTTGAATGAGGCGTTCTACTCTGCCCCGGAGCGCTCCCTTACTGCCGGTGGTGTGAGTTTCCAGTTCCACAGCAACGGCGTGGCTGAACTCGAGCCGCCCGAGGATCTGCGCCGCCGTTTGGATGCGTTGCCGCAGGATTACCTGGCGGACCGCAAGGTGCGGGAGAAGTTCCAGTTGGCCACGAACACCACGGTGGGCAACGAGGTGATGCGTCGCGCGCGTACCGGCCAGGATGGTTCGACGTGGCCGAAGGCCCACTTCCTTGGTCCCTTGCACCCGGTGACGGATTGGGCGACGGATCGTGCGCTTGCGCAGTTGAGCGCCGGCGAGATCACCGCCATCGAAGGCGACGTACCAACTCCCACGGTGCTGCTCATGGGCACGCTGACCAACAAGCGCGGCCAGGTGGTCTCACGCGCGTTTGTCACGGTCATGGATGGTTTCCTCGCGCAGACGATCGAGGACCCGTACGCCTGGCTGCGCAGCATCGGCCTGACGGAGAAGGCCATCAACCCGGGCACACTCACGGTCCCCCAAGACGCGAAGGATCTCATTGAGCGTTCCGTCGAGGTGGCGAAGAACCAGTTGCAGCCGATGATGAAAGCGGCCCGCGACCACGCGCATACCCGCATTGATCACTGGTCGGATCGTGCGCACGCGTGGGAGTCGTCCAAGGAGGGCGTCCAGCAGACGTTGCGTGTTGGTCGTTCGGCGGGCTTGATTGCGCAGGAGAAGGCGCTGATTGCTTCGCTTGAGCCGGATCGGGAGTTGATCCGCCCGCTCGTCCTTGTCCTACCCGCCAACCAGCCCAACCACACCGAGGAGGCGTAACGCCATGGCCACGTTCGATTCTCTGATCAACGTCGATGAGTGGATTAGTGATCACTACTTCACCACCGATGAGACGAAGGGCGAGTCCTTCACCAAACGCGTTAAGGCGCGCACGAAGGAGTGGGCGGCGTTGGAGGATGAGACGGGCAGTCTCTCTCCGGTGAAGCGGTTCCAGCAGTTGCGTGGCGGGTTGCAGTCGGCGTTTGCCACGGATGAGGATCCGGAGGTCACAGCGGGTTTGGTGCGCGAGGCGTTCGGTTACGGCTCCCCCACCACACTGTCGTATGAGCGCGCCGGGGAGGTGCTGTCGTTCCGTGGGTGGCGCGGTAACGCCGGCACGTTGATTGTCGTCGAGGCATTGCTTAGCGACGACACCACGCACGAGGACCTCACCTCCCTGCCCATCACCGGCGGTGTTGCACAGGAGGGCAAAGAGCCGGTGGAGACGAAGGTGTCCAAGCTCATCGGTGATTTGTTCCTCGCTGCGGAACCGCCAGAGTTCGTGGTGGTTGTGGCGGGCCCGTGGGAGCTCGTTGCGGAGCGTGAGTCGTGGCCGTTGGGCCGCTACCTTGCGGTGAACCTGCAGTTGGTGGTGGAGCGCAACGACACGAAGAAGGCCGGCGAGTTGGAGCGCACCGCCGTAATCCTCGCGCGCGAGAACCTCGAGCGCGCCGCCGACGGCACGACGTGGTGGGCGGATACCCGCGAGGAGTCGCTGCAGCACGCGGTGAAGGTATCGGGCGATCTGCGTGACGCGGTGCGTGAGTCGATCGAGATCATCGGCAACGACGTACTCGCACGCCGCCGCGAGCAGCACTTGCCACTCGATGACATCGATGGCAACGAACTGGCACGTCAATCCCTGCGCTACCTGTACCGCATCCTGTTCCTGTTGTTCGCGGAGGCCTCCTCGGAGTTGGCCATCCTGCCCACCGGCGCGCCCGAGTACGTGGAGGGCTACGGCCTGGATCGCTTGCGCGATCAGATTCTCAACCCGCCGGTCACCGACAAAGCCCGCCACGGCACGCATCTTTACGACTCCCTGCAGTTGCTGTTCACCCAGGTCAACGACGGCCACGACCCAGCCGAGTCCCCCAACTACGACCCGGACGCGCAGAACCAAGGCCTGACCTTCCGCAACCTGGACGCGGACCTGTTTAAGAGCGAGGCCACCTCGCTTATCGACAAAGTGAAGCTCTCCAACGAGGCACTGACCCACGTCCTGCAGAACCTGCTGCTTTCTCGCGTATCTGCCGGCAAGGACCGCGGCTTCATCTCCTACGCCACTCTGGGCGTGACCGAACTGGGCCAGGTCTATGAGGGCCTGATGTCGTATCACGGCTTCATTGCCCAGGAGGACCTGTACGAGGTCGCACCGAAGGGCGACGCCTCCAAGGGATCCTGGGTGCTGCCCACCGGAGCCGCAAACACGGTCCCGCAGGACAGCTTTGTCATGGAGACCACCCAGATGGAAGAAGGCGGCACCGCTAAGACGCGCCGCCTGCATCCAGAAGGCTCGTTCGTGTTCCGTCAGTCCAGCCGCGACCGGGAGCGCTCGGCGTCTTTCTATACCCCGCAGGTCCTCACGGAGTTCACCGTTGGCCAGGCCATCGAGGTCCTCCAGGAAGAGGGCCGCATCAACACCGCCGAGGACGTGCTTAGCCTGACCATTTGCGAGCCCGCCATGGGCTCCGGCGCCTTCGCCGTCGAAGCCGTTCGCCAACTCGCGGAGCTCTACCTCAAGCTGCGCGAGACAGAACTGGACAAACAGGTCGAGCCGGAGCAGCGCGCCGTCGAACTTCAAAAGGTCAAAGCTCACATCGCCCTGCACCAGGTGTACGGCGTGGACCTCAACCCCACCGCGGTGGAACTTGCAGAGATTTCCCTGTGGCTCGACACCATGACCAGCCAGTTAAAGGCCCCGTGGTTCGGTCTGCACCTACGCCGCGGCAACTCGCTTGTTGGTACGTTGCGCTCTACGTACTCCACCGCGCAGATGAAAAAGCGCGAGTGGCTCAAGGCAGTGCCGCGCCGAGAGTCGGTGCAGAATCTCGCACAAGCTATCGACGCCTCCGAGCGCGACCACAACGCTGCCGGCCGCATCCACCAGTTCCTGCTGCCTTCCACCACTTGGGGTGCCGCCGCCGATGCGAAGGATCTGAAGAAGCTGGCTAAGGAAGAACAGACCGCCATGAAGGCGTGGCGCAGGTCCGTCACCGGCAAAGCACCAACCAAGGAACAGACCAAGAAACTCGCCGCCCTCGCCGGGCGTGTGGAGTCCCTGTGGGCCATCACGCTGTCCAAGATGCGCATCGCCGAGGAACAGATTCGTCGCGACATCGACATCTGGGGCCGCGAAACCCAACGCACCGCGAAGAACATCCGCCGCGAGCAGATCGAGCGCGAGCTCCTCCACAACGAAGAGGGTGCCTACCTGCGCCTTCGCCTGGTCATGGACGCATGGAACGCACTGACGTTCTGGCCACTGACCGCCACCGAGGAACTGCCGGATTTCGACGAGTGGATCGCTACCCTTACCGACATCCTGGGCAAAGACACCACCTCCCGCGACACCCGCCAAACCCAACTGGGCAAGGGATCAAACTGGGACGAACTGATCGTCATGGAACGCGCCGACATCGAGTTCTCTGGCGCACCGAAGATGGCCACCGTGCTGGAAAATCACCCGTGGCTGAAAACCGTGCAGCAAGTCGCATCCGAGCAAGGCTTCTTCCACTGGGATCTCGACTTTGCCGCCGTCTTCGCCCGCGGCGGATTCGACCTTCAGGTGGGTAACCCGCCATGGGTGCGACCGGATGTCAAGATGGATGATCTCTATGCGGAAATGGATCCATGGTTCGCGTTGGCGCACAAGCCAACCCAAGCCGTGAAGACCGCCCGCAAGGAGCAGTGGGACGCGGATGCGTACATGAGGGACATCGTCTACGGCGGCGTTGGTGACACAGTTGCTACCGCAGCAGTGCTCGGAAACATCCCGGACTATCCACACCTTAAAGACCAACGGCCGGATCTCTACCGCGGTTTCATGGAGCGGACTTGGGGAAATGCCTCGGCTTCCGGAGTTACATCCCTCATTCACCCAGAATCACACTTCACGGAAAAGAAGGCTGCTCCCCTACGACGTGGTGCGTACTTGCGCCTCCGTCACCACTGGCAATTCGTGAACGAACTAGTGCTGTTTGATGTTGATCACCACGTAACTTACGGCGTCCACACTTACTCTGCTGAACAGACTAAACCCCTGTTTAAACATGCTGCTTCGCTCTATCATCCAGCGACAGTTAATGAGTCCTTTTCCCATGATGGTTCGGGCGAGCTTCCTGGTGTCGATTCGGGGTAGTTGGTACCGCGAGTC
>NZ_KV827950.1:0-1442 GCF_001836265.1 Corynebacterium sp. HMSC036E10 | reverse complement strand
CGAGGGTGTCAGGAAGTTTGTGTGTGAGGCTCTGATTGAGAGGGAGTTTCACCGATAATGACTACGGTGTCACCGAAGAAAGGCCATGACCCGGCGAGGTTCAACGAGATCAGCGAGAAGCTGATGGAAAATCCTGAGCTGGCTAGCCTGATCAGCGAGCTGTCGACCTCCGCTGATGATGCCAGCGAGCTGGTCAAAGGCCTGCTGCAGGCATCAATCAACGCTGGTCTGCAGGCAGAGATGGATGCGCATTTGGGCTATAGCCACTCCGACCGCAAGTCCAAAGCCCAGGTTGAACCCGTGCACGGCGGCAATCACCGCAACGGGTCGTACACCAAGACCGTCAATTCTGGCTACGGCGCGGTGGAAGTGACCGTGCCCAGGGATCGTGCCGGCACGTTTACTCCGAAGATGGTGCCCAAGGGCGCACGTCGGCTCACAGAGCTCGACGACATGATCGTCTCGCTATACGCCGGTGGGATGACAGTGCGCGATATTCAGCATCACCTCGCGACCACGCTCGGGGTGGATATGAGCCCGGATACGATCAGCACCATTACCGATGCGGTGTTAGACGAGGTCATGATCTGGCAAAACCGCCAGCTCGACGAGTTTTACCCGGTGATCTTCCTCGACGCGCTACGCGTGAAAATCCGTGACGGTCACCGCGTGGTCAATAAGGCCTGCTACATGGCGGTTGGTGTCGACATGGACGGCATCAAGCACATCCTGGGATTGTGGATTGCCGATAATGAAGGCGCTGCATTCTGGGCATCGGTGTGCGCGGATCTGGCCAACCGTGGTGTCCAGGACGTGTTCATCGTGTGCTGCGACGGGCTCAAAGGCTTGCCGGAAGCTGTCGAGGCAACCTGGCCGAATTCCATGGTGCAAACCTGCATTGTGCACCTGATTCGGGCTTCGAACCGGTGGGTGTCGCATCAGGACCGCAAATCTGTCTCCCGTGCGCTACGTGAGGTCTACACGGCCGCCAACGAGGACACCGCACGTGCCAGCCTGGACGCGTTCCAGGCCAGTGAACTGGGCCAGAGATACCCGCAATCGGTCAAAGTCTGGCGCGACGCCTGGGACCGGTTCGTGCCGTTTTTACAGTTCCCGCCAGCGGCCCGCCGGGTGCTCTACACCACGAATTCGATCGAATCGCTCAACGCTGAACTGCGTAAAGCTACCCGTAACCGCGGGCAATTCCCGAACGACACCGCGGCGCTGAAAACGCTGTGGTTGATGATCTGCAACATCGAAGACAAGCGCGCTGCCCAGCGAGCGAAGAAAGCAAAGCGCGACATCGAATGCAACGGCTATGTTGAAGGGGCGAAAGCCACCGGGTGGAAACAAGCCATCAACCAACTAGCTGTGGCATACCCCGACCGATTCGCGGACTACTTGTAAACCAAGCCCCCGCACACAAACAATCGGACACTCTC
>NZ_KV827949.1:0-418 GCF_001836265.1 Corynebacterium sp. HMSC036E10 | reverse complement strand
GAAGTGGCAGCTTCCCCAGGATCTTTTACATCCGCAGACTTCGGTTGTGCATGCGGGTTGTTGGCAAGGTTGTAGTCAACAACGTGTTGCCATATCACTTCAGGATCCAGCGGATCTGTTGGTGATTCAGCCTGCGGGAACGTCTCCCAAGCCTGTTGCGGTGTGATGTGCATTTTGCCGACAAGCAGGCTTTGATGCCTCCGGTGAGTGTTGTACACCTCACGGTAGGCCACGATCGCTGCTTGCAACTCGTTAAACGTTGTTGGTGTGCGCGCATCAAGAAACTGCACCAAGGTGCGATGGGAGCGTTCGTCTTTGCCTTGCGTTGTGGGAGCAAACCCAGCGATCGCGACGACGCCTTGTTCAGCCAGCCATATTTCCGTTGCTGACAAACGCCCACGGTGGTAGGTGGCAAATG
>NZ_KV827948.1:0-768 GCF_001836265.1 Corynebacterium sp. HMSC036E10 | reverse complement strand
CCGGCAACATGAGCTGCTCGACACGTACGCTGCAACGCAAATTCGATACCTTTTGGCTAGTTGACGTGCCTGACCCGACCATCGAGCACACAGGCAGGGTCTACGACCAAATCTTCATCGACGGCACCTACACCGCAGGCGGCTGTCTGATCGTGGCGGCAACGCTCGACCACGTCATCGCCTGGCACTGGTGCAAACAAGAAACCACATACGACTACAAATGCCTGCTCGAGCGCATCGAAGCACCGCTGATCGCTGTGATCGACGGTGGACAAGGGGCCACAAGCGCAATTAAAACGTGCTGGCCAAACACCAAAATCCAACGCTGCCTCGTGCACGCCCAACGCAGAGTACGCCGCTACACCACCTCACGACCACGCACTGATGCTGGCCGCACCATCTACCAACTCGCACTGAAACTCACCCGCATCACCACCCTGGACGAGGCAGCGCAATGGGGCGCACAACTGCAAGAGTTCCACACGCTCTACAAGGATTGGCTCAACGAAAAAACCAAGGTCAAAGACCCAAAAACAGGGAAAGACAAACTCGTATGGACCCATATCAACGTGCGCAAGGCCTACAACAGCCTCAACCACCTGTGGCGCAATGACCTGCTGTTTGTCTACCTCAAGCCCCCGAAAGGTGTGCTTAAGCCGCATCGGATCAAATCCACCACCAACAGTCTTGAAGGCGGCATCAACGCCCAATTGAAGCTCCTTGCGAGAACTCACCGCGGCAGACGCGGTGAGCACCAACGCAAAATGC
>NZ_KV827947.1:5303-12023 GCF_001836265.1 Corynebacterium sp. HMSC036E10 | reverse complement strand
AGCAAAAATAGAAATCAAGGCAAATGCCTAGGAACAAAACTCGGGGCACTTCACGGTGTTACTAAATCCGTAGTCCTAACAGCTATCGCGTCCCCATTCGTGGCCATGTCTCAGTCGTTTAGCAAGCAGGCGAATACGCTCTGGTACGAGATTTTCGATGTCGTCAAAGACAACTCGCTGGTGGACTACTCGGGGCCGACTCCTGCGGATAACGTGATGGAACGGCTACTTCAGGCACGCTCATAGTTATTGGCGTAGTGCGGGTACGGTGTGGGCGTAGATGACGACCACTGCAATCAAGGCGATACAGACGGCGAAGGGTGCCAGCGGGTTCCACCCGTAAAGGGCGGTCGAAGCCAGCGGGGCAATCGCGTACGCCAACCCATTATTAGCGTTGATGATGCCAGCCACTGCGCCTTGCTCATCTGCACTCATCTTCAAGGTTGGGCCAGTGTTGTACCCGGGCATCGCCAGTCCCATACCTACCCCCAGCACGATACACCCGACAACCAGTAAAGCGTGCGAGGAGGTAGGCCAAATGAGCACAGTTGCAACTAGTGTAATGGCCAGACCAGTACGTAAAAGCTTCGCTGCTCCCCACCCTGTCTTTGGAGCAATCACCGCTTGGGCAATGATCATGGTCACGCCCATGATGGTCAGGTAAATCGCGGAAATACCTGCGGTCGCAGTTGCCGACAGGGCGAAGCGGTCTTGGACAGTGAATCCAAAAATCGTAGCAACAGAAGAAAACACAAGAAACATCACCAGACCAGTTGCTAGCCAGGGAGCTACACGCGGATCAGTGAAGCGAATCCGTTGAGGCTTTGCAAAAAGTTGCCCTCGGCTTTGAGGTGCGAAACTCACCAAGAGAACAACCAGACCAATCACCATCACAACGGGCATGACCACCAAGGGCAAGAGCAGGCCACCAGCAGCGGCTAACACACCTCCAGTAACACCTCCAACAATGGAGGCCATCCCTTGAGCCGCTCCAATCATGCCCAGTGCTTTTACCCGCCCGTTCTCGCTGGCAGCATGCGTGACCAGGTGGGCTTGCGCGGTCGGGGCGATCGCTGAAATCCCTCCACCATAGAGCAAACCACGAGTGATCACAACACCAAAAACTAGTCCGACACCGCCAACTACCTGGTTCATCCCCAGGTAGGAGACAATACCGAAGGCGCTCAAAGCGATGATCGCGATCACAAGCCCAGCAGCGAGTACACGTTTAGCGCCGACACGTTGGGAAGCTCGCCCCCAATAAGCACTCAAGCTCGCTAGTACAATCGCTGCCAAAGAGATAGTGGCGCCAATATGCCATTCCCGCAATCCCATCTGTCGTGACAGTGGCGCGATGATCGGATTGAGAATCATTTGCCCCATAAAAGCGAGAAAAACGATTCCCACTACCAGGTTCGCTTGCGCTCCTGGATCAATAGAGCTCTGTGTCGGCTTATTACTACGAGGGTCGGGCATCACTACACTCCATTACTAGAACACTGTTTCACTTAGGGATATTGTAGAATGGTGTTCTAGTAAGGGTCAAGGAATAAGTTAGGGTCACCTTATGAACACTGTGCTAACGGGGCGAAGGGCTGGGCTATCACGCGAGCTGATTGTCAAACAAGCTGTACAGTTAAGCGCGATCAGTGGCGTTGAGGGATGGTCAGTACGGGACATTGCCCGTGAACTGGGCGTGGTTCCCTCAGTGATTTATCATTATTTTCCAAACAAGGAAGCCATTTGTGATGCTGTTGTAGACCGGGTATGTGTCGGGATTGAAGTTCCCGACTCGGACCTTGAATGGAAAGCCTGGTTTCGAGCTATGGCTCACAATCTACGCCCCGCATTGTTAGCATATCCGGGGATTACCGACAGGTTCGCGCGGGGCAAGTTCACCGAACAGTTTTTGCCGATGATCGATGGAGCCTGGGCCAAACTACAAGAAGCTGGGTTTGGTGACAATTCGCCTGTGGCCTACACAATTATCGCGAACTCGATCATCCACACGATCGGAGCGAGAAACCTGCGCGCATCCAATCAAATCCAGCCTCGCCACAACCTGCACGAAATGCTTGTCAGGCTTGAGCCTATGATGGCTCAATCTGTTGGACTGACCAGTATTGTCAACTCTTACCTGGAGCCTCTCTCACACCCTGATGAAGAAGAAGCGATGTCCGAGGAATACTACGACCTCGTCATCGATGTGATCCTAGACGGCATCGAACACACCCTGCTGCCTTAACTCTGACCCACTTCTCAATCATCGTCTTAGTGAGCGCCCGCACAGCTGTGTACTTCAACACAGCGGATGTAGCCCAGTTGATAAGCCGGGTCAGTTCACGTTCACCCCCGCGTTCTCATGGTCACGGAGACGGTTAAGTAGTTCTTCCTGATACGGATTATTCATGGTGTGCCCTTCATCCAGGTATAGGTAAAGGGGGCCAAGGCACACACCCTGACCCCTTCGCTGTCTGCTACGGGCTAGCGTCTACTCGGTAGCACCCGCCGTGGTCGGCTCCACCACATCCTGTTCAGCCGTCGCCAGCGCCTCCGGGCGGATCACGGAACCGCCGTACACCTGGAGGCCCGTAATCGCACGGGTGAAACGGAACGGCAGCATGGACGATTCCTCCACCTCCGTGATCTGGTAGCCGAACGGGGTAGCCATCGGGTGGCCCGCAATGACCACCTCACGGCCCGCCACCGTCGGCACCGTCGGCGCGGAAATGATGCGGAACCCGAGCAGGCGACCAATCTCACCGTTCAAGAGATTGCTGTTGTTCACTGCCTTGTCCAGGCGCTCGTCGTACAGCAACGCCGATTCCATCTCGGGGCCAACCATCACGAAACGGTCAATCTTCAGAACGTGGGTAGCGTTCAACTTCTTACGCAACTTCACTAGCACGGAGAAAGAATCCTTGGAATCAATATCCAACGGAAGCTTGCCCACCTGGTTCTGCTTACGAACGCCGTCCTTCATGAGTTTGCCGATGTAGGTATCTACCTGCTCGGCCATGCCCTCCGCAGCCTCTTGCACAGCCTCCGGCTTCACATCCAGGCCGGACTGGACGGAAGATACCAGCGGAATCTTGAAGTTGAAGTAGTCGCCCTGGTCGGTCTTGAACTTACGCTCTCCGAACTCGACATCTTCAACAATCATGTCTTCGGACTCGTCGTACTTACGGATGGTGGGACGGCTAAGGTTGGTGACAACAACCTCGTCACCCTTACCACGGATTTCGCCCTCAAAGTCGCGGTTCGTCACACCCTCCTGCGCGAATGCCCAGGTCTGACGGAGCGGCTGCATGAGCGCAGACGCGACAATCGGGCCGATTACCGGATCCCAGTTCTTGTGGGACTGTGGAGTTGCCATAGTGCGTTCCTCCTAGTGGAAACTTTTAGCGGCTGATACGGCCTTCCTCCACTGCCTTGTTGATTTCCTCAAACTTGCCCTGTGCGTACAGGCGGTCGAGGTCATCGGCGGTGAGGATTCGGCCATCGTTGTTGTTCGTGGGGCTGGGGTTCCGCTGGTGCGGGGTGCTACCCCACCCGCCTTGAACTGTGGGAATGAGTTGAGCGTGTTGGTGACGAGTTCGCCAGCCTTACTGTCCCACTCGTCGCTGCCCCACTTCGGGAGATCACCTACACCACGGAGATACGGCACAAGCATGTCGGGGTCTGCCCCGTTTTCCTTCGCCAGCTTGCGTAGGGTGTTGTCCTCGCGCATTCGGTCGAGTTCGGCCTGGAGCTTGTCACGCTCGGCTTCTCGTTCCTGCGCAGCGGCCTTGGCCTGCTTGATTTGTTCCTCCGGGTCTTTGTCGGACGGTTCAAAACCGAGTACCTGCGCGAGTTTCTTCAACGTCGCTGCCTGTTCTTCCGCCTGCTTCGCCTTCACTCGGCGGTCGCCGTTCTCGTTCTTCAACTTGCGGTTTTCCGCTTCGTATCGGGCGAGCTGCTTACGTAGCGCGTCAAGGTCTACGGCTTCGTCCGCCTCGTTGGCCTGCGCCTCGCCTAGGTGTTCACCGGCTTGGGTGTAGTTCCCTGCTCGGTGTCGTGCTGGGCCTGCTGCGCCTTGTCAGCGGCCTGCTGTGCGAGGTCTGCGGGGGTGGTGTTTTCATCCGACATGTGGTTTGTCTCCTCCTTGGGGGCTTGGGTGGTGTTCCACGCCTTGGTGGTAACGGGGAGGAGTATCGCGGAGTCAGGGTGGCGGTCAGTGTTGCGTGACGGTCACCCAGGCGGAATCGTCCTCACACACCTGCCAGTACCACTCCGGCCACGTATCAGCATTGGAGGACAAAGCCACAACCTCTGTAGAGGTTACCCAGGCGGGAGCGTCACCAACCACCATGGGCACTGTTTCCTCCGGCATTACCATCGCCTCGTCACCGTAAACAACCACCCGGTTAGACCACAGGCGCTCGGGCAGCGCCTCCCTAGCGCGCTCCACCGCCCGTGCTGCAACGTCAATCAACGCTAATCACCGCCAAAACTTCATCCGTAGGTGTCAAATCGTCCGTGCGCATCATCGTCAGCGAACCCGCCTTCAACTTCTTCAACCGTTCGTCAACATTGATTAGTCCATCTAATGACTGGCCTCACACCACTTGATCTCGGCGTCCTCTTTAACCCAGTTCCAGATATGGCCGCTCCTAGTGTGTGCACTGCACTCCCAAGCCATCAGCAGCGTCAGGCAGCTTGACCCGTGTTTGCCTCTTCGGGCTCGGGGTCTCGTTTGTGATCACGGTAAAACTTCGGGCATGCCCACTAGCCACCACCCAAGAATCTGCGACGCTCAGAAACTCTCGTATCGCACTTTCTTTATAAGGATCATCCTTACGAGCACGCACCCACTGCGTCACCTCACGATAGGAGTTAACTTCTTCCTGCGTCTGAGTGAGAATCTGCGTCTTAGGGACAAAGTCTCTCAGCCACTGTGACTTTTCATCATCGCGTTTCAGCAATTCATTTTCTACAGACTGGTGAAAATAAAATTGCCCTTCGGAAAAGAATGCATCGAACTGCCGCCAGTACGATTCAAAAATGTCTCGCGGACGGTGATTGAACGCACCGATCACGATATTCGTATCGATGAGGTACACCTATGCGACCTCCTGCATACGAGTAACCGCATTCTTCAGCGTCGCAGTCTTTGCAATGCCCAGTTGGCGCGAAGCTTCCTCTTGAGAAATTGCGCCATCTGCATATTCGCCGGTTACTGTGTCCAAGAACCGGCCACCCAGCCGAGACTTCAACGTGACGAAGAAGTCACCGCCTCCACTAACAATCGGAGGCGTAGGGTTCGAGGGACGTTGCCGAAGGAATTCCTGCACTTGTGGTTTGCCAAGGCGGCGCTGCCCCACAAGGGACCACAGTGTCGTATCCGCGCTTACCCGGTACGCATCGTATGCCCATTCAGTGATGTGTTTCAGATCGGGATTTCTGTCCCATTCCTGCAACAACGCATGCTGCGGCAGAAGCAGGGCAGCTGCAAACCTGTTACACCATCGCTCTACATCGTGATGATCGTTCATGGCTCCAGTGAGCCCTTCTGCAGCGAGTAGCACGTGGCCTAGCTCGTGAGCAAGGCTAAAGTACTGCCCAACTTTGTAATCACTGCCGTTGATGAAGATCAAGGGGTAAGCACCATCGAGCAGTGTGAAAGCACGAAACTCGTCGATGTCGAGTTTGCGGTGGTTGTTATTTCCAAGTACGGAGTTTCGCATCACCAAGACACCGCAGTGCTCAATTGCCTCCGCTAATTCCAGCACATTCTCTCGACCAGTAGCCGCCCTGCCTGGCTTCCATCCAGCATCGGCGAGCTGAGGAAGTAATGCACGCACGGCATCGTCCGGGTTATCACGTAATGTCCATTCGCCACCGAAGCATGGGGGCTCAATGCCTTCTGCACGAGCAAATTCGGCGTACCAACCCAAACGCCGCTCACAGGCGTAAATCGTTTCCTTCAATTCCGGGCTGAACTCGGTTACTTTCTTACTGTCTACGGTGCGGAAATCTGGAAAATCCGGTTGGTCATCCGTGGGGTCGTCGAGAAGCAAGTATCCAAACGGGATACAAGCAAGCGATGCCAAGTGCTGGGCCTGACGCAACGTCGGGGATACCTCCCCTTCCAGCCATTGCCGGACCAACCGAAAATCGCTTTTTTGGGCAAGTTCTTCAACCGTGACGCCGGTCCGCTGTAGGGCCCAACGCAACGTCGGTGCTGCAATGTCGATTCGAACAGTCATCACTCACCTCCCGCTAGTTACGTAGTTTTTACCTTAGCGGAGGAGCCCAGCAAACATCTCCGGGGAGCTACAGCTATCAAATTGATACAAACGAGTTTTCATGCCTGCGGAACTAGCCTCGCTCATGCTAGGGTTCATGTCAATCGTTCAGCCCGCCTCCGAGCCAAGCTCAGAGTGTGGGCTGGATTTCTTATTGCAATCTGGCGGATCCCTTCGTACTCCGGCGTCGCCCGCACCGTCACCGCGCTGACCTGAGTTGGTCGACGGGAAGGGGTCGATGCGAAGCTCGGCCCCACCCCCGGAGTGCACTGCTACGCCCGTCATCGACGGACCGGGAACGAACATAACAACATAAAAACGAAAGAACCCCCAGCGTTGGAAAGAGGAGCTCGGCTTCAAGGTCTGCGTTGTCTACTTCCCAGCATGCAAACTCCTCCTCATCAATGACGACAACCGGCACGCGATCGCCGTA
>NZ_KV827947.1:4532-5203 GCF_001836265.1 Corynebacterium sp. HMSC036E10 | reverse complement strand
GCGTTGTCGGGGTCCAGGTCGACGTCGACAAGCACTAGCTCCGTGTCACACTTCTCCACCACCGGAGCGATCTGCGCCTCCACCCGCTCGCACGAACCGCACGTGGAGCGCACCATCAGCTCGACCGTCTTCATCGCAACTCGTCTTCATCGTGCCTACGTCGCTCGCCCTTGTATGATTGCTCACGCTAACACCGCCACCGAAAGAGTCACGATTGCCATGTCAGAACAGCGGGAATTCCTTGCACAATGGTCAGTCTCTCAAGGAAACCTCCGCCGCTTCCTTGAGGACCTACTGCAGCAACACGATCTCAAGCAGTGCACCGCCTACTCCGACAGCATCAACGACCTCCCCATGCTTGAGATGGTCGGCTCCCCCGTTGCCGTCAATCCGGACCGTGCGCTGCGCCGCCACGCGAAAGCCCAAGGCTGGGCCGTCCGCGACTACCGTCCGGTGCGCCGCGCCGTACGCCTGTCCACCCTGCCGGTACTGAGTGCCGCGGGTGAGTTCTCTTTGTGGCGGTTGTGGAGCAAGCGGCAGGACAGGACTCACCATGTCTGATGCGTTTGCCCTGCACACCCCGCGGCTTGAGTTGTCGGTGCCTACACATGCGGATATCGATGCCATTTTTGCGATTCACTCAGATCCCCGCACCTACGAGCACCGCCCCG
>NZ_KV827947.1:0-4432 GCF_001836265.1 Corynebacterium sp. HMSC036E10 | reverse complement strand
GCAGTTGGGCTACTACACGGTACGCACCCTCGACCGCGCGACCATCGGCTTTACCGGGGTACGACACAGCGAGGAAGCCGACGAAGAAGTCCTGAACCTCTACTACCGGTTCGCACCCGAATCGCAAGGCCAGGGCTACGCCAAGGAAGCCGCAGCCGCCGCGATTGCGAGCGCCCGCGAGCGCTTCCCGACGTTCCCCATCGTTGCCATCATCGACCCTGTGAATGAGGCGTCGATTGGCCTAGCTGTGAGGCTCGGACTTGCGCATGTTCCCGGAGCGGGCGTTCCCGGCGACTACGAGGTGTACCGGCTTTCCTAGGTGGGAAAGTCCGCGTTGGTTGGGACTGTTCGGTGGGTATTGGGGCACGCACGGTTATTGATACTCAAAACCACCGGCGAGGGCCCCTCCTCAACAGAACACTAGCTAGATACCGAGGAAGCCTCTTCACGTTGGTGTCCACTCTTGAGTGGTTTGCTATGAGCTGAGTATAACGAAAAACTGCAGTCATCGGCTCTCTCCTGATTCATGGAGGGTCAACGGCTGCAGTGTGGATAAGAGAATATCGCAGATGGTTGTTAGATACAACCCTTCGGCGCCCCCTCTACTATCGCTTTCCGGACCTTTGGGCTTAGCACACCCACCGAAGGTTCGTCGATAGGCAAAGGTCCCTAGGGCTTTGTTGCGGTAATGGCGAATTGGAGTGGTAGGCGCTCGGGATTATCGCGGAGGATGAAACCGCGGGAGTCTTCGACCATCAGCTCCGGCCACGGGCACCACGCGGAGTACGGAGTTTCCTCAAGAGCGGTGACGGTCAGCCCCGCGTCGATGAGCGCAGTAACAATTTCGCCGAGAGAGTGGTTCCACTGATGGTTGCGTGGGCTAGCAAGTTTTGGCGCTCCTGGAGTGGTGACGTAGCTTTCCTCGTCCTCCCAGGTGAGCGGATCAGGCATTTCAAAATACGGCTGCTCAATGCGCAGACCTTGGGAAACGTCCTCTCCGATTGTCATGAACATGGGGTGGTCGTCGCGGATGAAAAACATGCCGCCGGGAGCGAGCAGCTTTGCGACGACCTCCGCCCATCGACGCACCTGCGGAAGCCAGCACAGCACACCTGCGGAGGTGTAGACGAGATCGAATTCGCCGTCGACCGCTTCTCGAGCGTCATAGACGTTGCTCTGGATAAACTCCACGTCCGCGTCGGCTTGGGCGGCGAATTCGCGGGCGTATTTGAGTGACTCCGCAGAGAGATCCACGCCGATGACTCGGGAGGCTCCGCGGCGGGCAAATCCGATGGTGTCGGTGCCCACGTGGCATTGCAGGTGACACACGGACTTCCCGGTGAGGTCGCCGAAGCGGTCAATGTCCACCGCGAGGACATCGCTAATAGCTGCCTTGTCCGCGATCAACTCATCTTTACCGCCGTAGTTGCCGAACATGTGGGCGTGGGCCCGTGAATCCCAGTTGGCTTGGTTATCCGCGAACCAGGAAGCGGTCTCGGACCGCGGTGAGTTAGTCTCCGCGTGCATCGTTACTCCCTCCTACGTCTCATTCCGTTGCCTAAGTTACGCAACTTTAGTTATATTGAAATCAATCGAGACCCCCTCCGAGCTTCCCGTAAGATCAGCGTCATATGAGAGGGGGCTTTTACCTCGCGGTTACGGCGGCTTCGCCCTCATACCGGAACGGCATCGCACGTCCTGAGCATTCTTGAGCTTGTGGCTTCGCCCCGAGAACTCACAAAGCACAACCGTGTAATTCGTGCCACAATGCGGCGGTGTGAGGATCGAGAAGCAACGCTCCCGAAAACCGTCCAGCAATCCGAAGTACGCAACCTCCCCCTCCACCACCCACTACCGCGGCACGTCGCCGGCGCGCATGCGGGCGTCGAGGTTCCGCAATAAGCAGCGAATCCCGATGATCCCGGCGTGCTAGGAAGCTACAGGAGTTCGTCGATAAGCGAGCGCACGCGATTGTCAATGTCGTCGCGCACAAGACGCATGCGCTGCATGCCCTCGATGCCGCGGTGCGAGGGTTCGTCGGTACGCCAGCGCTCTAGCGTGCCGCGTGCGTCGTCGGGCATGTCCACCTGCGCGTCTTCGCCGAGCACCACGACGCGATCAACGCTGCGCAGCAGTTCGGGATCGATTGGTTTGGGCGTGCCGTGCGACATGTCGGCGCCGGCCTCCGCGATCGCCTCGACCGATTCCTGGTTCAGCGATGTACCGGGTTTGGTACCAGCGGAGTGGATGCCGAGCTGGCTACCCGCGTGCTTCTCTGCGAGCGCCGCCGCCATCTGGGACTTGCCGCCGTTGCCGACGCACACAAACAGGACTGAGGGCTTCATAACGCCTCCTTAGGACAACTTGGGCAAGGTGGGATCGCCCGGGAACAGTTTCGGGCCGATCCCACGCATGAGGTAGACGAGGCCGACGAGGATAGGGATCTCGATAAGCGGCCCGATCGTGCCCGCCAACGCCTGGGCGGACGTGGCGCCGAACGTGCCGATCGCAACGGCGATGGCCAACTCGAAGTTGTTGCCCGCCGCGGTAAAGGACACGGACGCGGACTGGGCGTAGCCCATCCCGGATGCCTTGGACACCACGAGTGCGATAGCGAACATGCCGACGAAGTAGCACAGCAGCGGGATCGCCACACGTGCCACCGTCCACGGTTGAGAGAGGATCTGGTCGCCTTGCAACGAGAAGAGCAGGACGATTGTGTACAGCAGGCCGATCAGCGCGAGCGGGGAGATCCGGGGCAGGAAGGTGTTTTCGTACCAGTCGCGGCCCTTGGTGCGCTCACCGATGATGCGAGACAGCAGCCCGGCGAGCAGCGGTATGCCCAAAAAGACCAGGACAGAGGACACGATCGCCCAGAAGGAGAACTCCACCGAGGTGGTCTCCAAACCCAGCCAGCTCGGCAGGATTTGTAGGTAGAACCAGCCGAGTACCCCGAACATGAGAACCTGGAACACCGAGTTGATGGCCACAAGCACTGCGGTGGCTTCACGGTCGGCGCAAGACAGGTCCGACCACACCAGCACCATGGCGATGCAGCGGGCGAGGCCGACGATGATTAATCCGGTGCGCAGCTCCGGCTCATCCGGCAGGAAAATCCAGGCGAGCGCAAACATGAACGCGGGGCCGACGATCCAGTTCAAGATGATGGACACGGTCATTAACCGTTTGTCGGTGGCAATCTCGCGGGTCTTGTCGTAGCGCACCTTGGCCAAGGGCGGGTACATCATCACCAACAGGCCGAGCGCGATCGGAAGCGAGATGCTTCCGACTTCGAGACTCTCAAGTGCGCCCGAAAGTCCCGGCACTGCCCGTCCAAGAGCGAGGCCCGCCGCCATGGCGAGCATGATCCACACTGGTAGGAAGCGGTCAAGAAACGACATACGCTCTACTGGCTGAGAGGTTGTGTCTTCCATCTGGAATCCTTATCTATTGACAGCATTCAAAACGAACACTAAGCCTCATATTTATCACCGTCAATATGACGAGGTAGGAAGCATGAAGGATTACGTCGCCACTACAGAAAACACTGACCTCGACTGCTGCTCACTGGGCTCCGGCTTGCTCTCCGAAGACGACGCGACGCGCTACTCAGCCCTATTCAAAGTTTTAGCGGACCCCGGACGGCTACAACTTCTCTCCAGAATCGCCGAAGAGGGCTGCGAGCCGATGAGCGTGGGCGAACTCACGCAACGCTCCGGGCTAAGCCAACCGACAGTTTCCCACCACCTCAAAATGCTTACCGAGGCCGGCCTCCTAGAAAAGAGCCGCCAGGGCAGGACGGTCATACACCGGCTGCGCCCGGAGCTATTCGCGGAACTTCGCGCCGTGCTGCAGATGGACTGAGACTAACGGCGCAGGGCTTCAATGTTTGTCATTCATTACCGAGGTCAAACGCGTCGACTCGTGAAAGGCTTCGTGGATCCATCCGGGTGGTGATGGCGATGCGGTTCCACGCGTTGATTGCGACAATCGCCATCAATACGTTTCGTGCTTCCTTTTCGCCGAGCTGCTCCTCGACGCGTTCCCAGAGTTCATCCGGAACGGAGCTCTCGCCGTTGATTCTCGTCACTGCATCGGTCAGTTCGAGAACGGCTCGTTCTTTTTCGGTGAACTGCTCGCGATTGTCGGTCCAGTTCTCCGCCTGCGAGACGCGCTCCTTGGACCAGCCATCTTTCCTTGCGTCCCGTCGGTGCATTGCCAGGCAGTAAACACATTGGTTCAACGCAGATGCACGAAGTTGGACGAGGTGTGACGCGTCCTTTTCAACCCGTGCGCGCACATAGGTTTCCAGGCCTAGCATCGGAGCGTAAGCAACTTTGGGGATCGGCTTGCGGGGTGTGTGCGACATGCCACGACAGTACACATCAACTCCCCTTACTGTTGCGACCGGTTATTTGGTAGCAGTGTCGTG
>NZ_KV827946.1:0-239 GCF_001836265.1 Corynebacterium sp. HMSC036E10 | reverse complement strand
GTGTGCTGGTGTTGTTTGAGAACTCGATAGTGTGCCAATGCATTTTTTGTTGTTGTGTGCTTGGTGTTGTGTGCCATGGTGTGCATGCCTTGTTTGGTGTGTGCCGGTGGTGGTTGGGTGAACCATTGATTGCCTGATCATCTGTGTGGTGTGCTTCATTTGTGAGTGCATGATGCATGTTGCCAACCCTTGTTTTTGCCCCGTCAGGGTGGGGGTTGGTTGGAAGTTTTTTGGCTTCC
>NZ_KV827945.1:0-895 GCF_001836265.1 Corynebacterium sp. HMSC036E10 | reverse complement strand
CTGTTGCGACCGGCTATTTGGTAGCAGTGTCGTGACTATCCGGTAGCGCTTCAGTGAGTATCCGGTAGCGGCTCAAATTGCATTCGGTGATGGTTCCCGTATCCGCTTCATTCGGGTGCGGCTCGTTCCGGATGAAGTCCGCTTTTGAAATTGGAGCTATGCCGCGGAAGCCTCTACTGTCGGCGCGACTCTTCGGCACTAAATTGAACCCAGCCCGGTTGCAGTTCACCTCGCTTCAGGAGCGGCCCAAGCCCATCCTTGATGCACGACGCTTCGGGGGAGTTGGTACCGCGGTTCCGCGTAGTTGGTACCGGTGCTCCGCGTACTTGGTACTGCAGGGCGCTTTCATAGTTCATGCTTCAAGTACCGTGTTTCGGTGAAGCTGTGACAGCGCGACCTGTCATAAGAAGGAGACGCCTGGAGCCTGCTCGCGAACTGCACCGCTGTCTCGATTCCAGGCCGACAAAAGTGGTCGTGGGACTTTCTGGGGAGCCCGGGCCCCGAGCGTTCTCAGCACCGAAGACTCGCTGGACCGTTGTGGGCAGTTGCGAATAACGCTGACGGAGAGCCGGCTGCAACATAGCGGACACCGAAGCCGCATAGAAGTCTTCACCATGCGCAAGGACACCCCCAGTGGCCTGCTCGAACGAGTAATGCCTGCAGCCGGGGTCATACAGTCGGCCCGGCTCGGCTGTCCAGGTACCAACTACTCGGAACGCGGCAGTACCGAGCCCTCGGAGCGCCGGCATCAAACCCGCCCCTGTCAACGCGGCCATCCCTGGATCCTTGACAGACCCGCCGCCCGTGCCGAGCCTAGGCGAGCCTCCGCTACCGGATACTCACTCAGGCGCTACCAGATACTCACCACACCGCTACCATTTCAGTCTTCTAAACA
>NZ_KV827944.1:0-1423 GCF_001836265.1 Corynebacterium sp. HMSC036E10 | reverse complement strand
GTGTCGATTCGGGGTAGTTGGTACCGCGAGTCCGCGTAGTTGGTACCGGTGTTCCACGTACCCGGTACTGCAAGGGGTTTTCTTTCATAGTTGATGTTGGCGACACCACAATCCGGTGGTGTCGCGTCAACATCTACTTGGAAGGAGCCGGTCCTTGTGGCTAACTTCAAACAGATCATCGCGATGTGCCTTGACGGTGCAAGCTACGCGCAGATCACACACGCATTGGGATGTTCACGACGAGAAGTATCCCGCGCAAAGAAAGTCATCGCTGATGAGGCACTAACGCCAGAGCGTTTCCGCCAACTCCCACCGGGATGGTTCGATGATCGATTCAGCGACGGCCGGAGTAAGCGGACGATGTCCTACGACCAGCCTGATTTTCAAGCCCTTGCACGCAAGCTCCAAAGCAAAAAGCACGTGACCAGGCACAAGCTGTGGATGGACTACTTGTCGCAGCCGTGTCCGACGGACAAGACAAAGTACCAGTACTCCCAGTTTTGCAGTGGGCTCAATGAATTTCTCCGTGCTCATGATCTTGTCGAAGTCGTCACCCATGAGCCGGGGCAAGAGCTTTACGTCGACTGGGCTGGCGACAAAGTGCCGGTGGTGGATCAGGCCAGTGGTGATACCGCATTCAAGGCGTCGCTGTTTGTCGCGGTATGCCCGTACTCAGGGCTGATGTACGTCACTGCTGCTGCGAATGAGAAGATGCCGGCTTGGATTGCATGCCACGTCAAAGCGTTGAACTATCTTGGCAAATTACCGGCGGTCATCGTGCCGGATAATGCCTCTACGGCGACCTACCGGCCGAGAAAGCATTCAGGCTACCGGATGGTCACTGACCGCTACGCAGCGTTTGCCGACTACTACGGGGTCACGATTGTGCCGACAAGACCTGGCAGGCCACGCGACAAAGCGGCAGTAGAACGTGCTGTGAAAATCGCCTACACCAAAATACTCGGGTATTTCAGCGACGAGGTCTTCTACAATCTCGATGAACTCAATGAGGCAATCGCTGACCGGCTTGCCGATATCAACAGCGCAATGACACGGGCTGATGGCACAACACGGCGCATGCGCTTTGAGCAAGAAGAAGCACCAGTGATGCGCGATCTGCCGCCGACACCGTTTACGGAAGTGTCATACAAGCGGTGCAAAGTCGACCGTAATTGGCACATCACCTGTGACTACCAGTACTACTCTGTGCCATTTCAGCTGGTAGGAGAGGCAGTGACGGTCAGGCTCACCCCGCAACTGGTGAGCATCTTCAACGGTGATCAACTAGTTGCTGAACACACACGCCTTCACGGATTCAAATACCGGTACTCCACTGATCCCAACCATGGGCCAAGCAGCGATGACGAAGGCCACAAGGCGCTCACCCGCGACGAACTCTTGGCTTGGGCCTCGTCGTTCGGTT
>NZ_KV827943.1:0-1007 GCF_001836265.1 Corynebacterium sp. HMSC036E10 | reverse complement strand
GCGGATGAACCCGACAGCGTTTTCCACATTGCCTTTCTCATGGCCTGAATACGGGTTGCAGTAACGCGACCGAGTCCGATAGTGCGCTTTAAACGCGGCGAAGAGCTCTGATTCGACAACCTTCGGGCCGACACGGCGTCCAATAGCAGTAGCGTTATCGAAGACCATCTCAGTCGGCACTCCGCCGGCAGCATCGATGACATCCAGCAATCCGGTAATGACACACTCGGCGGTTTCACCGGCGAAGGCCCTGCAAAACCTCATATTCGAGTACGGAAACGTCACCACCAAAAGGTGTACAACCTTCACATCTGACGCCAGGTTGATTTCTGCCTGGCCGAAATCAACCTGGATGACCCCGGGAGACCATTCCAACTCCATGAACCCATCTCCTGGGGCTTTATGGTCCTGCCTCCACTGCTTGACGTAGCGCTGTACCGGCGAATACGAGCCGGTATATCCATGTTCGGCGGCAAGCCGGTCACAGATGCGCTGCGCAGTGTGGCGTTGCTTGCGCGGCATGCGCTGATCTTGCTCAAGCCACCGATCAATCACGGCACACAACGTCTCACCGAGCGCTAGTGATCCTGGCTTATGTAACTTAACTGGCGGGATAGGGCTGAAATCGTCCTGGTTGACGTACTTATCGACCGTAGCGCGAGATACCGATACCGCCTTCGCGATCGCTCGTCGGGACATTCCCTCGTCATCGAGCTGTCTGATAGTTTCGATCGTGGTCATGCTGATTGTCATCTACTTTCTGGTCCCTTCCTGAAAAACCAAGTCCCGGACCTCGCAGCCAAACGAAGATGGGACATTTCTCAGGAACAGAAACCTACTGGGATGGTTACTCGGCATGGCCCTTTTTCATTCCAAAAGAGCCACACCAGTCACAGCAACGCACCAGGAAAGTGGCCTACTTTTTCACGCTGAAACGGACTAAAACAGGCCGCCGAAACGGACTACTTCCCAAGCCGAACTGGACCACCTACATCAGATCAGACACA
>NZ_KV827942.1:0-16317 GCF_001836265.1 Corynebacterium sp. HMSC036E10 | reverse complement strand
TCTACTCAAACGGAACAAAACCTGGGACACTTCAGTTTTCTTTTCAGAAGATATCGGCCCCGTCCTTGCCCCTTAGTAGTGCTCCACCGCGTACATCACGACGCCTTGGTACAGATCACCGTCCACTGGCAGCGAGTGTCCGACGAACTGTGAGCGAACCACCTCGAACACGTTGGAGGTTCCACGGTTCGACAGCGCTTCGTCCAGTGACCGCGCGAGTTGCTCCTCAACAGTAGAAGCACCAGCGTGCATGAGCATTACATCGAGAAGGTCCTGGATACGACGTTCAACCGGCGACTCATCCTGGGGTTCTTCCGCACCACCGATGAGCGCGTCGTCCGGCACAGCAATCCCGCGCGCCTTGTCTTCCATTGCGGCAACTGCAAGACGGGACATTGCAGCGGTGAGAACGTTCAGCGCGTCTTCGCCACCGAGCATGAGGTTAGTGAACTGCTCGTGCTCAGCATCGGCACCCAAGATTGCGGAAAGCACTTTGTCGCGAAGTTTCGGTGACTTTGCCAACGCCTCCTGCGGGTTCTTGGTGGCAAGGGCTTCCACTTCTTCGTCGTTAGCCAACGCCTCCCACACGGCATGAACCATGCGGGTATTCGCCGAGTTGGACATGTCGATGCCTGCAGCGGAGAACAGCTCGTTGACCTGCTCCACTGCTTCGCGGAATGCACCTTGCAGTGGATCCCCTGCCCCACCGGTAGAGACACGTCCATCAAACCCTGGAACAGGGAGAGGTGCCCGCGAATCCTCGATGTTGAGTTTCAGCTCAACGCCTGTTTCAACGTCACCCATGACCGCGGTCTTCACTACCTCGACGCCGGTGACGTAGTCCTCCTCGCGTGCTTTCTTGCCAAGCTTGAGGTTGCGCGCGAGCAGGTCGGCGAAGATCGCACGCTTGTGCAGAGTGATGTCTTGGAAGTCGATGAACTGGCTCAAGAAGTCCCACGCGTGAACGTACTTCACCAGGTTCGCACGGAAATCTGTGGCCACTGCTTCGTTGTCTTTGTCCCTGGAGATCAAAGCACCTCCGTAGAACTCGGTCCACCGGGTAATGATTGGATCGATCCCGATTCGGATCAGGCTGTCTTTCTTTTTTACGTCAATGTCCCGGTCCATCACCGTGTCGGCGATCGCTTCCATCTCCTCGACGTCGTAGAACTGGGAGGTGTCCAGTACGCGAGCAAGATCTGCAAGTACGTCGGGGTCTACCTCGGTGTCAATAGACGCCTGCGAGTAGTACGGCTGGAATGAGTGAAGAATCGTTTCGGGGTCATTGACGAAGTCGACGACGAAGGTCTTGGTCTTATTCTTCGACGGCATCGTCCTGTTCAGACGCGAGAGCGTCTGCACCGCCATCACGCCGGACAGAGGCTTATCCACGTACATCGCTGACAGGCGAGGTTCATCAAAGCCGGTCTGATACTTGTTGGCCACGATGAGGAACTTGTACGCCGCACCGTCGAACATCTTCGTCGTTTCCATGCGACGATGACCCTCAGGTGCGTTCTCGTTATTGAGCGAAGACTCCGTAACGATTTCTTCGATGTCCTCATCCTTGGACACGTCGAGTGAGCCAGAGAACGCCACAAGTGCTTCGAGCCCGTGGTACTTCGGGTTGGACCTGATCACGTCCTGAACCGCCCGGAACCAGATGTATGCGCTCATGCGGTCGTCGCAAACGACCATTGCTTTCGCGGTCGATCCAAGCAGGAAGCGCACGTTGTTATTGAAGTGCTCGACCGCCACTTCGGCCTTGGAGTGGATCGTCTTCTCGTGGGAGCGAACGAAGTGCTTGAGTGCAGATTTTGCCTCGCCAAGAATGACGTCGTCTTCGCGGCCAAGTTGGTCTTCGATCTTGGCGTAGAGCGACAATGAGATGTAGTTCTGGAGCACGTCCAGAATGAAGTTCTCGTCGATTGCCTGCGCCATGGAGTACAGGTCAAACGCCACGTACTTCTCTGGGTTGTCCGGGGACGGCTCGCCAAACACGGCAAGCGTCTTCGCCTTGGGTGTTGCGGTAAGCGCAACGAGCGTGACGTTCGACGACCGCGCGACCGCCGAGTCCCTCTGCTGCTGCAGACGGTCCTTTTCAGCACGCGTGAGTTCGCCGGAGGGAGTCGAACCGGCAATATCGCTGAGCGCTGCCCCACCATCGAGTGTCTCTTCGTCTTCAATTTCTGCAGCCGCTCGCGTTGCTGCTTCCGCAAGCTCATCAGGAGTGTCCGAAAGAGTCTCCAGCAGTGTGCGGGAGGTCTTGCCGTGTTGGGACGAGTGCGCTTCGTCGATAATCACCAGCCAACGGCGGTCTCGCAGCTTCGGAGAACGGTCAATCGTTTTCGCCAGTGCCGGGAATGTCTGCAGCGTACAGGACAAAATGCGCTTGCCCTGGGTGAGATAGTGGTTAAGTTTCTCGGACTTGGACGTGTCGTCACCGGTGATGTTGATGACCATGCCTTCAGAGGCCTGGAGCAGCGAGAGTCCATCCGCCACGTTCTTATCCAGCACGGTGCGATCCGTGACGACGATTACACAATCAAAAAGTTTCGTCCCGTCTTCATGGATCATCTTGTTGGCACGGTGCGCCAACCATGCAATGGTTTTCGTCTTGCCTGAACCCGCAGAGTGCTGAATCAAATAGCGCCTGCCGGTGCCGTTGGTGGCGACATCGCTGGTGACACGCTCAACAGAGCGCAACTGGTGGAATCGCGGGAAGATCAGGCGCCCCTCATTGCCCTTCATGGACGGCTCCCACAGCGCGTAATCCTTCAGGATGCGCAGCAGCAGATCCGGTGAGCACACCCACTCCCACAGGTAGGAAACGTTGTACCCGTTGGGGTTGTCGGGGTTGCCAGCGCGGCCTTCCTCGGTTCCCTGGTTGAACGGAAGAAAGACGGTATCGGTGCCGTTGAGTTCTGTGGTCATCATGACTTCACGGGAGGACACCGCGAAGTGGACGAGGCAGCGGCCAGGGTTGAGCAGCGGGCGGCTGGAGCGATTCGGCTTGCGGTCGTGCTTGTACTGCTTGACGGCATCGTCAATCGACTGCGTGTTGTCAGTCTTGAGTTCCATCGTGATCACGGGGATGCCGTTAACCAGCAGCACAAGGTCAATCTCACCTAGGCCACCTTTTTCAAAGTGGACTTGCTGCAGCACGCGTAGGCGGTTTTCCTTCGCCTTGTCGATCACATCCGTCTTCGCCGGGTCATACGGGTAAAAGCCCGCCATATCCGGGAAGTTCACGGTGCCAAGGTCTGTCTGTGTAAACGAGAACCCATCTCGCAACGTGCCCAGTAGTCCGCCGTTGACCTTCTTGGTGATGCCATCGAGAATCGGCGTGTAGTCGAGTTCCTTGGTCAGGCGCTTTAGCAGCCGGTGCTCGCGAGACTTTCGCTCTATGTCACTTGCAGTTTCGGGAATAGCACGCTCGTATTGCTCCGGATACTGGGTCTTTAGCCAGTGGAGGACGTCTTCTGGAAAGAGTCCAAGTTCGGGGTCAAAACCCTTGTCGTTGGCACCCTCGTTCCAGATCCAACCTTGGCCGTTGAGAGACCGGCAGATGGTCAGCTCCATCGCTTCTTCAAGTATTGGGTTCACCATGATTAGACCTCTTTCCGGCCCGTAACGACTTCAGTGATCAGCGCAGTTTTGCGTGCTTTTAGCTTCTCGACGAGTTTCGTGGATTCTTCGATCAGAGCTTCCATACGCTCAAATTCTCGGTCCAATTCGTTTGCGATTTCGCGTTGTTCGTCCAACGGAGGTAGCGGAATAGGAGTATCTGCCACCATATTCATTCGCACGGATTCCACGGTTGCTTTCGCTCCACCGTGTTCGACTTGACGAGGAAAATTATTCCGGAAACACCAGTAGAAGTACTTCGGGTCCACCCCCTTGAAACTTCTTAGAACGTAGACCCGCTGGTGTGCGCGAAATTTTCCTTCTGCAAAATGAAAGATCTTCCCGACACCAGCACCATCACCCGAAGTAAGAACTGCTGGCCCTTCAAACGTCCATTCATCTGATGTACGCACTGTGTCCGAGCGAACATAGAAGGGAAATTCTCCGTCTTCGATTGCGTCTTGAGTATCTCCGTCTCCCGTTGTAATGCGTGTTAAAAGTTTCGCCGGCACCGTTGGCACCGACGCTCCCTGATGGTTGATTTTAGAATCTGGTAGAAGCAACTTTCGGGTTTCTAACTCTCGCACCAACCCCTCAAACTCATCGATCATCGCGTCCATCTCGCTAATTTCCTTATCGAGATAGTCAGCGATACGGCGCTGGGTTTCGAGAGCTAAGTATGGAACCCTCTGCCTCCCGAGGTCCGAAGATGTCATACTGGGGATCGCAGTCTGTGTGGAAATTAAGTCAAACGGGATGGTCTGCGCCCAGTAATAGAGAAATTTTCCGTCATACCCACTCTTAGGTATCGCGTAATACATTGTGTCCACAGTCCAAAACTTCTCATTAACGTAGAGAGGCCTGTCCAGGGTTCCCTTGCGCCCAAAAAGTACTGCTTCCCCGTCGTACAGATAATGGTTGGCATGCCCAAACGCACCGCCTGACCCGTAAACTGGATACTGGCCTTCAGGATCAGCGACCTCGGCCCAGTCTTTCCCGTTTCTGAAATCAAAAGCAAGAAACGCTCTTACGTAATCGGTGAACTCAGTCATCGGCCCGCACCTCCCTGAACAGGTCGTAAATCCGGTTCAGAGACGCAGCAATATCTGCGTCCAATTCCTCCAAGGAGCGAGACTCCTCTGGCTTGTAAAACAGGCGCGTCAACGGCAACTCTGTCCCCACCTTCGCCAAGGACTCATCCCACTGCATATCCGGGACAAACGGGAGCACTTCACGCTCCATATGCTCGGAAACATCCTCTAGGTACGGCACACGCTCGATCACCTTGGTCGATGCATCTACGACCGGATTGCCCTTCTCGTCGAGAGAGGCTGGTGCGTTCTCATCTTCAACGGCAAGCGCTTTCATGATGTGCTTGAGCAACGGAGCGCCCATCTTCACACCATGTTCCTTAGCAGCAGTCTTCAGCGCCTTCGGGAGATCGTTGTACTCACGGCCTTCCATTTCGCGGATGACTGCTTCATGCTCCGGGAATGCGGACTTGTGCTTCATCGCTTCTGCCACAGTTTCATCCGTGACACTCACCGCGTAGTGCGCCAACTTAAACATCGGCACATCGCGGTAAGTCAGATCATCGGCAGTAACGATGATGGAGCGATCGTTTTCCTCGAAGTCTTTGTAGGTCTTCGTGATCTCGCGGATGTTGTCTTCCGTGAACTCGACGCGTTTATTACCCATCGACTTACGCATCGGTGCGCAAATCTCGGTGGCATCAATGAACTGGATCTTGCCACGGCGACGTGGCTCCTTGTTGCGATCAAGAATCCAGATGTAAGTGGCAATACCGGTGTTGTAGAACATGTCGTTCGGCAGCGCGATGATCGCGTCCAGCACTTCAACGCCGCCTTGTGCACCGATCAAGTACTTGCGGATGCTGTCCGGACCGCTTTCCGCATCTCCGGTAAACAGTGGCGAGCCGTTAGTAACTACGGCTGCGCGTCCGCCCTTCGTTGCGCCTTCTGCGGCAGCGAGTTTGTGCGCAATATGCATCAAAAACAACATCTGCCCGTCGCTGACTGCGGGTAGCCCCTCCGCAAAACGTGGATCGCCCTGCTCCTGGAGCGCTTTGACGTCTTTCTGGAACGCCTTCCAGGAAGAGCCGTACGGCGGGTTCGCCATGATGTAGTCAAAGGTTTCATCGGCGAACTGATCGTTGGTCAGAGAGTTGCCAAACTTCAACACTTCTGGATTCTTGAACCCCTGCATGAGCAGGTCAGACTTGCCCATAGCGAAGGAAGATTCCTTGAGCTCTTGTCCTGCAATGACGATCTCAATACCTGGGTTGATTGCGCGCAGCGCGTCACGCGCAGCGATGAGCATGCCGCAGGTACCAGCAGTGGGGTCATAGACGGAACGGATAATGCCGTCTTCTTCCAGTTCCGCGTCATCCGAGGTGAACAGGATGGACGTCATCAGGCGAATCGCATCGCGCGGGGTATAGAACTCACCGGCGTCTTTCGCCTTTCGGGCAAACGAGCGATACATCAGGTTCTCGAAGATGTCGCCCATCGTCTGGTCTTGAAGCGCCTCGTCGGACATGTCGATGGACGCAAAGTGGTTCACCACATTCCAGAGTTGGTTATTACGGTCGAGGAAGTCGATGAGTTTCTCAAACTCGAACGCTTTCCAAATCTCTTGGATATTTGCAGAGAACGCCCTGAGATACTGCAGCAGCCCTTCCTTCAAGGTGTCGTCGGAGGTGGCCAGACGTTCGAGAGACAACTCCGAGGTGTTCCAAAAACGAAGCTTGAACATGCTCTCGATCTTGAGGTTCACGATCGAAGGGTCTGTCCCCTTCACGTTCTCCCGGTGGACGAGATCTAATACGTCTTTCTTCGTCGACTCCAGTCGTCCCTCGAGACGGCGAAGCACCGTAAACGGAATGATGTAGTCACCGTAATTCTCGGCCGGGACAATCAGCCGCAGGTAATCATCTGCGGTCTGCCAAATGACAGCATTGAGGCTGTTGACCTTGGCAGTTTGCTTCGGCGTGATCGAATCGAGGATCTCTGAGGTGTCAGTCATCGTTGCTTCCTTATGAATCTGTAGACGCCTGATTGTCCCACAGGAATCACTCATTTTCAGGCAACAAATATTGGTGTTTCACCGCACGAGCGGGAGGTTTGCAGCGCAGTACCGCTAGCCAAACAAACCCCTGCACGCTCCCCCGTTGTACGCGTGAACACATTTCTCTTTACCTTCCTGCAAATCACAAATTAAGGCAGGCTTTGACTAGGCACGGGTAGTCGTCCTTCACGTGGCGTACGGGGATAAACCACAAAGCAAGAAGCGCAAGTGCGGCGATCACCCCTGCTGGAACGGAGTAGAACACGAGCCATCCGCCCACCCCAAACAGAATCCGCCCTACTGCAAAGAACGCCGCCCCTAACAGGCTCAGGATAAGCGCCGCGACGGAGTTGATACGGACATTCCGGCAGTTCATGCACCACATCATACGGCGGAAGCCATGGGCTGTATCTCAATCAGCCAAAGTGACGAGGCAGCGAATGAGGCGCCTTAGAGCAGCACAACGATGACCACCAGCACTGTGATGGCAGCGTCCAGAAGTCCGACGATCTTCGGCGTCCATGGCTTCTCACGACGTGCGCCGGTGATCGGCATCAGCGTCGCCCGCGCGAGCAACACGACGGCCACGACGATGATCGCTGGGTGGAAAGGATGCCCGCCGGTTACGAGCACGGCGACGACGGCAGCGACAAGCACGACGACGTGATAGCTCACCGACCCGATGAACCAGGGCCTGGAGCCGCGTTCACGGATGAGCGTCTTCACGTAGGGCACAGTGCCGACGAAGTACGCCAGGTACACGGCAAATGCGGCCCACGCCTCCACATCCAGGCCTCCCCCGGCCCAGGCGGCCACCGGCAGGATGAGGCAGGCTGCTACGACAGTGGAAACACCCGACAACAGCGACCTCGGACGCCGCTTCCATGCCTCGAATACGGCTATGGCCACCAACGGTGCGAACGCCGGGACCCACATGAGAAGCCGCCAGTCGAAGATCAGCGTTGTCACACCCGCGACCGCCGCGAGCGACCCGTAGACCAAGACCGGGGGCCGGTTGCGTTCACGGAAGCGCGAACGGATCCAGACGCTGCCGGCGAAAAAGGTGAAATAGCCGAGCCACCAGGTCAGCAACAGAGGAATCGCAGTCCACGACGGCGCCAGAATGACGCCGGTGATAGCGGGGACAGTGACCATAAACCAGGCGCCGTGTTGGTCGGGCACCCAACCGGGTGAGCGTCGGCGTGTGCGGGGGTTGCGCGACACGCTACGCTGCGCCTGGCTCTTCGACATGTTTTCACCCTACTGATGCGAATCTGTGATGGGCAATTGGCGTGGTCTTTTCCGTCGATTCGAAGCACCCGGCACCGTCGCGCGCTTCAGGCCATTCGCGTCCTAAAAACCACAAAGCCCCGACCCAAAGTGGATGAGACGAGGTGGCAGGCCTAGCGTTAGTCCTATGACGTTGCCAAAGTTCGGTCCCGCTTGGGCCGGCGCTTTAATGGGAACCTCGATTGCGTCGAGTTTGACTGAGTTACATGGATTTCATGTAGCCCAGGTAGTTTTTGCGCTCATCGCGGCGGGGCTCCTTGTTGTGTTCACGGTCGGCGTGCGCAATGAGCCGCCGCGGCACCAGAACATGGCGGCGTGAGGCATGTACGCGATGGGGCTGCCGCGTGCGGCTCGGCGTGGACGGCACTCACGGGCAACGATGCGTTCCAGCTGATCAGCTGGTGGATCGGCGCGCCACTGGCCATCATCGTGTGCTTGTGGCAACTCTGGGGTTTGTGGAAGCAGTCCGCTCACTACACCGAGCCTGCGTTCCCGTGGGGCTTGGCGCTGGTGTCCCCGATGGTCGCCGCGACATCCGCCGGGCAGCTGGCCACCCATCACGGCGAGTTTTATCACTACGCGGGTGAGCTGTGCTTCTTCCTCACGTTCTTCACCGCGATCCCGCTCTTCCTCTACTGCTACTGATCCCGCACGCGCCCACGTGGCGCAGCCGCGGGTACAGCGTGGATTCCCCTCGGTGTTGTCGGCCAGTCGACGGCAGCATCGACATTGCTTTTCGACACTCACCTGTACGGCCTCATCATGTTCACCCTCGCCGTACCGTGTGTCCTCTATGCCATGTACTGCTTCTACGAGGCTGTCCTCCACTGGGCGCCCTACGGCCCTGGTTGGTGGGGCTCTACCTTCCCCGTGGGCACTCTGTGCTTGGGTGCTTGGGACGAAGGCTGGCACGCACTTTCCTTGGCGCTCCTCGTGCTCTTGCTCCTCCACTGGGGTGTCTGCGCGGTGCGCTTTGGCTCCTGGGAACTAAGCCAATCTGGTGCGAGATGAACTAGCTATCCGCGCTTCTCCGATGCCGTCGTCGTGGTGGTCCACGACTCGGCATAGCGGCCGCCCTTCGCCAGCAATTCATCGTGCGTGCCCCGTTCTGCGACCGTCCCGTCCTCCGAAAGCACGACGATGAGGTCGGCATCGCGGATGGTGTGCAGGCGATGGGCGACGACGATCACAGTGTGATCGCCGCGCAACGCCTCAATCGTGCCGACGATCGCCCGCTCAGTGGCCGCATCCAGCGAGGACGTCGGCTCGTCGAGAAGCACCACCGGGGAATCCTTCAGAAGCGCCCGGGCGATGGCGAGGCGCTGCCGCTCACCTCCCGACAGCAGCGTCCCCTCCTCCCCCACCGGGGTATCCCACCCGGAAGGCAGCAGCTCCACGATGCGGTCCACCCCGGAACGCCGGGCGGCCTCGCGCAAGCGGTCCCCGTCACCGGGCCTGGAACCGAATCCGGGGTCGGCGAAGACCACGTTGTCCCGCACGGACGCGTCGAAAAGAAACGTCTCCTGGAACACCGGGGTCACCAGCGCGTTCACGCCATCGGTGCCGATCCGAGGCAAGGGCACCCCGCCGATGAGGATCTCCCCCGAGTCCGGATCGTGAAACCGCGACAGCAGCCGCATGACCGTCGTCTTGCCCGCCCCCGACGGTCCCACTACGGCAACCAGCGCTCCCTGAGGTGCACGGAAGCTGACGCCGTCGAGAACCTTCTTCTCCCCGTACCCGAAGCTCACGCCGCGGAACTCCACGTCATGCCCGTCGGGCAGCTCCGGTGCGGCAGGTTCAGGAAGGACGGGGATTGCCTGCAGGTCACGCAACGCTGCTAACGTGTTGCGGCCCGCACCGAAACCGCCGGACAACGCTCCCGCCGTGGTGATCGGTCCGGTGAACTGGACGAGCACGATGAGCATCGGCGCCAAATGCGCCGGCGCCATCCCGCCCGTCGCGGCGACTGCCACGGCGACGATCACCGCCGCCGTGAACACCGCATGGACGACCGAACCCAACCGTCCGATGGCTGCCCCCTGCGTCGACGTCGCCTTCGCGAACGCATCGTGCTGGGCCTGGATAGCTTCATCCACCATCGCGTCCGCCGCCGAACCGTCGCCCGCGGCGCGAATCGCCTGCTGGCCGCGGGTGAACTCGATCAGCCTGCTGGAGACGGCAGCGACGGCCTCAGCATGCGCTTCGTCCGACTCCCCGCCGACCCGGCCAATGGCCCGGTAGGCGAAGAAGAGCACCGGCGCTGACGCGACAAGAACCAAACCGACGCGCCAATCCACCGCCAGAATTCCGAAGGCGATGACGGTCGGCGTAACCACCGCGGCGATGACGGGCCGCAGGATCACGTGCGGCACGGACGCCGCGAACGCGATACCCGACGACGCCATCTCCGAAAAGCGGCCGGCCGTGGACTTGGTGACGTACCCGAGTGGCAACGTCAGCACGCGTTCGCCCAGGGAATGCAGCAGGGACGACAGCACCGCTGCGGAATTCGCCCTGCCGACTGTCCCCGCGGCGAGGGACAGCACCGCATGGGCGGCCGCGAGGCCGGCTATGACGCCGGTGAAACGCCACGCCGTCGCATCATCTCCCTCGGCCAGAGCCGACAGCAGCGGCAGCAGCGCGACGAACGCCGCTCCCTGGGCCAGCGCGGCAAGCGTGGCCAACGCAATGAGCCACACCAGCGTCATTCTCGAGCGCCGATCCGTCATCGACCACAAGTCCCGAATCATCGGTTTGCCGCCTTTTCATCGTCTGATTCAGTGCCCCGCGGGGCGGATGGTTCGTCGTCGAGCGTGAACGCGCGCCACAAATCCCGGTAGCGGCCACCGCGCGCAAGCAACTCGTCGTGGGTACCCGCCTCCGCGACCGCTCCCCCATCGAGAACGAGGATGCGGTCGGCGTTGCGGATCGTGCTCAACCTGTGCGCGATCACAATCACCGTCCGCGAACGGGCCAAACGCTCGATTGCGGACTGGATGAGGGCCTCGGAAGCCGGATCCGCGTAAGCGGTTGCCTCGTCGAAGATGAGCACCGGCGCGTCCGTGACGATCGACCTCGCGATGGCTACGCGCTGCGCCTCACCACCGGAAAAGGTCACGTCGACGTTGACCACCGAATCCAGGCGCTTCGGCAGCGCCGCGATGACCGCATCGAGGTTCGCGAGCTTCGCGGCCGCCATGATTTCGTCGTCGGTGGCGTCTCTCCTGGCCAGCCGGATGTTCTCCCGCAACGGCAGCGTGAACAACTGCGGATCTTGGAACACCACCGACACCGAGCGGTGCACGTCGCGCACGGCGATGTCACGAAGATCGACGCCGCCCAGCAGCACCGAGCCTTCAGCAGGGTCGTGGAAACGCGCCAACAGCCGGGCGACGGTGGACTTTCCGGAACCGGAGGACCCCACCAGCGCAGTGAGGGTCCCTGGTTCGAACGTCGCGGACATCCCGTCGAGGACCCGCGGCCCATCGCCGTAGGAGAAGACCAGGTTCCGGACCTCGAGCGCGCCTCCGCGCGCGGGCACCGGATCGGCGGGCTCGGCGATCGGCGGCGTGCTCAGTACCTCCGCGATGGACTTCAGGGCAGCGATCCCCGCGATGATGGGTTCGGAGTTCATGGCCACCCGCACGATCGCCGCGGAGAGTCCAAGGCTGAGAACCAGCCCGGCGACGAGACCCTCCGGTATGCCGCCCGCGGCGTCCCTCAGAGCGAGGCCGGCCCCGCACACCACTGCGAGAACTGTGGTCGGGGACGTCACCACGTCGATGAGCCCGAGATAGGTGTTCGACTGCCGGGACCAGGCGGACCACGCGCGGACGAACGACAACGCCGCGGCATCGTAGCGACCCGCGCCCTGGTTAGCGCGCCCGAAGGACTTCATCACCGGGATACCGCGCACCAGCTCGATGACCGCGGCCGTCACTCCTTCGGAGGCTCGCTCGTAGTCGCGCTGAAGAGCGGCTCCGCGCGAAATCATCACGCCCATCAGGGCGAAGGTGACCAGCACCGGGACGACCGCCACCACCGCGATCCGCCAATCCACCACGACGAGCGCGATGAGGGAAAGCAGGGGAACCAGCACCGCCACCACGGTCTCACCGACGGTGTGGCCCATGAGCTGGTGGACAGCCGCGACGTCCTTCTCAACCGACTCGATGATTCCCGACGAGCGCCGGGCGTCCAGCCAGCCCAGCGGTAACTTCCGGATTTGGGCGACCAGCCGGCGCCGGAGGTGGAGCTGCAGGTCGTTATCCGCCCGGTGCGAGAGCATGCCGGCGGCGCCGTCTGCGGCCATGCGCACCGTTGCGGCGACGACGATGACAGCCACGGCCAACCACGTCCGATGCTCCGGGGCCTCCGGGTACGTCATCGCGATGTCGATGATGCCGACCAGCGAAGCGACGGTAGCCACCGACGACAGGACAGATAACGCGACCACCGCCCGCATCCGGGTCCGAATCGGGGCGAGCAGCGACCACGGGCCTACGGTCCCGTCCACAGCGCTCACTTGCCCGCCTCCCCGATCGCGCTTTTCTTCGTGAGAGTGCGGAAGTACACCATGCCGACGTGTGAGGCTCCGCCCAGCTTCAACCCGTTGGCTTCGGCGAGGTCCTCGACCTCGCTGCCCGGCGACCCTGCCGAGCGGCGCGAGGACGTCGGCGACGTGGAATTCCGTCCGGCCCCGAGCCCTTCGACGGCGGCGTCCATCGGTTCACGCGCATAGCGGCTGAGGAACCTCGGCTGGACCTTGTCCTCGTAGGCCGCGAGGAGTCTGAGGTTGTTCTGGACGATCTGGGCAATCGACTTCATCTGGTTCTGTCTCCGGGTGTGTGGGCCGCGTCCACGCGGCGGTTTCAGGTTAGGTGATCGGGTTCGCGGGCCGTCGTCGGCGGTGCCGCCCCCTCTCGGCCGACTCGTCGACTCATTGGTCGCTGTGGTGGGTTCATCAGTCACAAGCGGCACTGTGTTGCCCTCTCAGAAGATAATAACCATTATTACGTTAGGTTAGCCTAACCTCGCATGCGACTCAAGCCCCGTCTCGTGCGTTTGATAGACATTGCTGAAACCGAGATCGCGCAAAACCAGCACACCATTGAGTGACGCGTGGACGAAGACTCAGGATGGGCGCAAGAATCCGCAGGCGTTTTTAACAATCTTCTCGGTGAATCAGCCTGTAAATCCGGGGAATCCCCGTACTCAGGGGACGATCACTACCCCGCTGGAGTGGGAGCAGAAGGCTTCTCCGGATAAGCGCTCTGGTAATGGCCCGAAACCGAAGGTGCGGGCGTGTCCCAAAATGGCACGGCTATGGATCCGGCGCTCGGTCAAGGGGTTCCAGCGCCCTTTCACCGCCATCGACCATAAAGAAGCCAGCTAGGGAGAGAAACACCATGACCGCGATGAAGGCCCAGGATTCGCGCCATCCGAAGGCTTTGTATTGCCTTGTCTCTGGGCCTGTCTCTGGGCCTGTCTCCGGGCTTTCCGTCACACTGCTCATCCTCTTGCAACAGCACATCCCCCCTCGCTCATGATCAGAAACAGCCTATAGTTGACGTGTCACAAACTTTTCACGCGATAAGGGAGGACACGATGACTACAGACGCACAGAAGGACTGGGCAGGCGATGCCCAGAACGCCTCAACAGACGGCGAGTTCAAGCGGGATACGAACTATATCGGTGACCGCATTGTGTCGTCGATAAGCAATGAAGCTTCGCACTGGCCCGTGCAGCCGCACCGCTACCGTCTCATCGCCGCACGTGCCTGCCCATGGGCGCATCGCGCTGTCATCGTGCGGCGCCTGATGGGGCTGGAAGATGTGATCTCCTTGGGCCTGGCTGGCCCGACTCACGACAAGCGCTCCTGGACCTTCGACTTGGATCCGGGCGGCGTGGACCCCGTGCTACAGATCCCCCGCCTGCAGGATGCATACTTCGCACGCTTTCCCGACTACCCGCGCGGCATCACCGTGCCGGCAATCGTGGAAGAAGCAAGCGGCAAGGTGGTGACGAACGATTACAACTCCATGGTCCGCGACTTCCAAACCGAGTGGACCGCCTACCACCGCCCCGGCGCCCCGAACCTGCTGCCACCGGAAGAGCTGCGCGAAGAGGCGGAGGCGATCAACGACTTCCTCTTCCGCAAGTTCAACAACGGCGTGTACCGCGCCGGATTCTCAGCCTCCCAAGACGCCTACGAAGAAGCCTACGACGACGTGTTTGAGGTCCTCGACTGGCTCGAAGACCGCCTAGCCAACCACCGCTTCATCATGGGTGAACACATCACGGAGACCGACGTCCGCGCCTACACCACCCTCATCCGCTTTGATGCCGTCTACCACGGCCACTTCAAGACAAACCGCAACAAGATCACCGAACTCCCAAACGTCTACGGCTACCTCCGCGAGCTGTTTCAAACCCCCGGCTTCGGCGACACCACCGACTTCACGGAGATCAAACAGCACTACTACATCGTCCACCGCGAAGTGAACCCCACCCGGATCGTCCCCTCCGGGCCCGACCTTTCCGGCCTCACCCAACCCCACGGCCGCGACCATCTCCCGGGCTCCCCCTTCGCCGCAGGCACCACCCTCCCCGGCCCACTGCCCGAATCCGAGAAGCTGAAGAACCCCACGGATTTCCAACGGGAGCTCTTCGGGCTGGAGTAGGTCTTCTGGGGTTAGGGGCCAGAAAGTGTGTCTGGGATCGGGGATTTTTAGGTTCTGACCTGTAGGGTAGCGTGAAATATATGCTTTGGGAGCATATATCTGGCCTCAACACGGTGAATCCCCGGTGTGGCTGCCAGTCTGTGGTAGTAGGCGGTGGTGTGGTGGCTCAATGCCAAAGAACCGACCACGCTGCTACTGCGGCGGTGATACCAAACGCAATGGAACAACCAGCAAAGGCACTACCCGATGGGCGATGTAAGGCCGTGGAGCCTCAGTCAATAAAAGTCGGCCAGATGTCACAGTAGCAGACCACCAGCCCCGTTAGACCCCATGCGTAGCTGTATCCCCACTATGCACAGTCTTTCACTTGCACACTTGGCAAGCATTAGACTTGCAATTAAGGCAAGTATTACACTTGCCTTAATTGCAAGCCAGTGAAGTTGACGTTAGGGAGAAGAACGATGAGCGACGACCTTAAGATCATTCACGACGTTCAAAAGCGCACCACGTGGACGCAGAGCTGGTGGGCGGTGGCGATAGTGGCGCTTGGCGCCGGCGGCGGTATCGCGCTATTCAAGCTGTCATGGTGGTACGGCCTCGCGGTTCTTGTACCGACGTTCGTTCTGGGCTATCTCCTCAAAGATAAGATTGCGAACCCCTTCGTTCGGGTCAATCCCAATATGGGGCCGAGTAATGATCGCGCCACCTGGTCACGAGTACTGCTGCCAGGTGCCATGATGTTCTCCACCGTGCCGACGCCTGATACTTGGCCGTGGATGATTGTCTGCGGCGTCGTTGTTTCTACGGCGACGGCATGGATGTTGTATGAGAACCGCAACGCCGCCGTAAAGGGCGTCAATGTCTAAGGATCCTTCACCACGCCCAGCAAAGCTGGATCCGGTCATCCACCCCATCAATCGGCTTAAAATTTGTGCCACGCTGTTCCATTCAGGCGCAACCGGCGGCAGGCAGATGAAATACGCCGTGCTTGCAGAGCTCACCGAGCTTCCTGCCGATACGCTTTCCAAGCAGTTGAAACATCTTGAGGACAGCGGCTATATCAGCCGCACCCGCGAATATGGCTCCACGCGCGCGAAAGACGCCGTCTGGGTCGCGTTGACCCAGACTGGAACAGAAGCCTATGCACAGCACGTTGCGGCGCTTAAAGCCATGACAGAGGGCTCATAGATTGGGTCAAGTCCCGTGAAGTGGTGTAGCCGTTTGTGCTTTCGGCTCGGTATGAAGTTCGGGTTTTTGGTTAGGCGGTTAGTTGGTGGTGGTCGCCATGATCACCTCCTGTTTGGTGCATGAGGCGTTTGGTGTGTTCGAGTGCAGATAGTGACATGTAGCGTTTTTGTTGGATCCAATCGTCGTGCTGTTCAGCGAGGACCGCGCCGACAAGCCGGATGATGGATTCGCGGTTCGGGAAGATGCCAACGACGTCGGTGCGCCGGCGGATCTCCCGGTTTAACCGTTCGGTGGGGTTGTTCGACCACACCTTTGTCCAGACTGGTTTCGGTGCTGCGGTAAACGCCAGCACCTCATCGAGTGATTCCTCCAAATAGGCTGCAACCTCGGGAAACTTCGGTTCCAACAAGTCAACAACTTCACGGGCTTGCGCCCAGT
>NZ_KV827941.1:0-5131 GCF_001836265.1 Corynebacterium sp. HMSC036E10 | reverse complement strand
CACCGAAGTCGGTTGATGTGAAGCCGGATGGTTCGACCGATGAGGTTGATATCAAGCTGATCGCGCCTAAACCGGTTGACCCAACCACATCGAAGGAAACTCCGACGCCGCCGACGTCCAAGCCGACGACGACTCCGACGACGTCCAAGCCGACGCCGACTCCGACGACCACGAAGGTGACCACGTCGAAGCCGACGCCAACTTCGACGACTGAGAAGCCGACGACGACCACGACCGCTCCGGCCGAGACCAAGCCTTCCATTACCGGCACGGTCAAGGACAAGGACGGCAAGCCGCTGCCTCAGGACGGCGAGGGTAAGCCGAATGTCACGGTTTATGGACCTGATGGCGAGAAGATTGTCGACAAGGTCGAGATCACGGACCCGGAGGGCAACTTCGAGATCCATGGTCCGGACGACAAGCCGCTGCCTGACGGTAAGTACATCGTCGAGGTAGAGACGCCTGAGGGTATGAACAACCCGCGTCCGAAGATCGTTGAGGTCAAGGACGGCGAGTCTAAGCCGATCGAGTTCGAGGTCGACAAGTCGGAGCGTGACCGCAAGGATAAGTCTGACCGCATCGGTGAAAACACCGTCGGTGGTTGGTTGATCGATGAGCACGGTAACCCGATCCAGGGTGCAAAGATCAAGTTCATCAAGAAGGATGTCGCTGATCCGAACACCATCTCGGTCGATCCCCGCACTGAGGAGACCAAGGGACCGGAGTACTTCGACTACGAGATTCCGCTCAGCGTTGATGGAGACGGCTTCTTCGTCACCCCGGAGATCGATTTCCAGTACTTCCCTGAAGGCGTCGTCGATTTCGACATGGAAATTGAGCTGCCGGAGGGCTGGCCGGACACCGACATCAACGGCAAGCCGCTGAACCGTAAGGTCACGGTGAAGCAAGGCGAGCGGACCGACATGGGCGAGATCCGCGTCAAGGCTCCGATCGATCAGTCCATTGAAGGCAACATCAACGACGGCAACGGCAATGCTGTTCCGGGTACCAAGGTCGTAGTGACCGACCCGAACGGCGACTCCAAGATCATCGACGTTGATGAGAAGGGCAACTTCAAGATCGAAGATGTCACGCCTGGCGTCAACGAGATCGAGATCCTGACTCCGGGTAGCGACCGCGAGATCGACAAGATCAAGGTTCCGGTCCGCCCTGGTGATGACGTGAAGCTGCCGGAAATCCAGCTGACCAAGAATGCTTCCCTGAAACTGGAGAAGCAGGTCTGGGGCCGCGACGCCGATAACCTGGGCCAGGTTAAGGACAAGGACGGCAATCTTGTCGACGATGTCATGACCACCCTGCCCGGCGAGGATCTCTACTACGAGCTCTTCATCACCAACACCGGTGATACGCCGATTAAGAACATCGAGATCGATGATCCGGAACTTCAGTCGCGCAACATCGAATTGAATATGCCGGAAGGCTGGACTGCTGAGCTCGCCCCGGGTGCAACCGAGGTGATTAAGGCCAAGATGAAGGCTCCGGAGGATGCGTTCGACTTCAACAACGTCGCTACCGCCTTCGGTGAAACCTCCACTGGTGAAAAGGTAGGTTCCGCACCGGATTCGGCGTACACCAAGTTCATCAAGGCAGAGGTGCACAAGAAGGTCAACGCCCGCTTTGCTACCAACCCGGACAAGCCTGTTCGTATGAGCGTCGGCAACGCACTGAAGTTCACCTACGAAATCCAGAACACCGGTTCTGCACCGATGGTGAACGTGGAACTTAAGGACGCGATCTTTGAGGGCGATGCCAAGGACAAGGATGGCAACGACGTTCCAGCTGATCAGCTGAAGAAGGTCAAGGATCTTAAGATTAAGAAGCCTGAAGGCTTCAACGGCACGTTGCTGCCAGGTCAGCGTGTGATCTTCACTGCGGAGATTCCGGAAGGTCTGGCAACCAATGTCCGTCACCACAACCAAGCGGAAGCAAGGGGCGAGCTCCCGACGCGTCCGGCTCGTGGCCGTGGCCTCGCGGGCGAACCGGATTACGGCGATGACCCGTCATCCACGCTGATCATCTCCCCGCGCGAGAACCTCAAGGGCAACGCTCACATCATCGTTGACCAGGGTGCTCCGCTGGCTGACAACCTGCGTCTGATCGCATGGGTTGATGAGAACCAGAACCGCACGCAGGACGAGAACGAAGGCCTCGCAGGGCTGAAGGTCAAGCTGGTTCCGACCGATGGTGGTCCGTCCATCGCGGGCGAGACCAACGAAGACGGCAACGTCTACTTCGAGTCTGCACCGTGGGGTGAGTACACCTTCGAGATCGACAACCCGGGCAACCTGCGTCTGATTGATCCGCGTGATCCGGAGAAGAACTCGTCCCGTGCGGGCTCGACCCTGGAGTCGAAGCCGTTCAAGGTTCGCGGCAAGTTCTCCGAGCCGTTCGAACTGCGTCCGGCTGCGGATGATCCGTCCCAGAAGGAAATCGTGATCGGTCTGCAGTTTGAGAAGGGCAACGGCGACATCGCTGCAGGTGGCGGTATCGGCAGGGACAACGAAATTGTTGGCGAGGACGGCAGCTCCCTGGGCAAGTGCCTGGCCACCGCATCCTCGGTATCCAACCCGGTTGCGTGGCTGGTGCCGATCGGCCTTCTCGGTGCAGTCGCCGGTGGTATCGGTGTGATGTTCGAAGACGAGCTCAACGCCGCGGCCGCACAGGCCAACGAGGCAGTGCGCAGCGTGATGCCGAACGTGAACATTGAAGTCCCGTCTGTGTTCAACCAGTTCCAGGCGCAGATCGACCAGGTCAACCGCCAGCTGTCCCAGATCAATCCGGCCGCCCCGGCTGCGGTTGCCGGTGTTGGCCTCCTGGCTGTGGCTGGTCTGATCATGGGTCTGTACTACGCCAGCTGCCAGCTCGGCTGGAACGTAGAGACCGAGGGCAGCAGCTCCAACAACAAGGCCGAGGCAACGGAGACCGCCAAGCCTGAGGAGCCAGCGGAACCGGCTGAAGCCTAAAAGCTGACCCGCCTACGAAACCGATGCAAATTGCTCGGCGAGTAGGCGGGTTTCGCTTTTGTTTGGGATGTATTGTGAAGTCCAAGGTTGGCGTATACATTCATATGTGGTTTTTGGGGGCGCTCGTGCGCGCTTTTTCTATTCTCGAGAGGTAATAATGGCAGCAACATCCAAGGCAAAACGTGCCGTCGGGCTTTCGCTCGCGGCAGCAGTCGCAGGCTCGATCGCACTCGTGCCGGTCGCAAACGCGCAGGAGAGCGCTACTGCGAAGGAGACTGCGCCTGTGACGTCGTCTGCTGCGGTGGACCCGGTGTCGTCGACAAGCAATGCGAGCAGCGTATCGACGACCCCAGCAACCACCCCGGCCACCGCCAACACCCCCGTGGCGGATTCGGCCGCGCCGGTGACGCAGACCCCAGCCAAGGACTCGAGCATCTCGGATGCTGCAAAGGCATTTGCTGCCTTGTTCTTGGATACGCCCGGTAACGGCACCGGTACCTCTGGCGCGCAGTACAACTCCAAGGGCCGCACCTACACCGCTCTTGCGCGCCACCCTGAAAACAAGCTGCTGTACGCCATCTCCCAGGACGAGGAGGGCAAGGACGCCGGCCACCTGCTGCGCATTAACGCCAACGATGGTGGTCTGATGGATCTGGGCAAGATCGACCTCAAGGGTGACGACGCCACCAAGATCGACACCGCTGCCTTCACCGCAGGCGGCACGCTTGTGCTGTTCGGCGAGGACAAGGTGTACACCCTGGATCTTTCCGACGATAAGTCGGGCGCCAAGAACACCCCGCTCGCGTTCACCACTAAGCCGCTGAAGATCGACGGTGTGAAGGAAGTCGGCGAGCCCGCCGCATGGGCTGCCGACGGTGAGAAGAACGAGACCTCGCTTGTCGCCCTGTCCACCAACGACAAGGGTGAGGTTTACCTGTGGCACCTCGACGTCGACGAGAAGGCCCCAGCCGCGACCCACACCGCTGTGACAGTGCCGGAAAAGGCAACCCTGCCGAAGGTAAAGGCACTGAACTACGCCTACAAGAACGAAGACGGCGAGTTCGTCTTTGCAGACGACGACGCGACCGCTATCCACGTGAAGGACAACGCGGTTTCTAACGTCGTCGCCAAGGGCGATGAAGCTGACAACTTCGCCGGTGTCGCTGGCCTCAAGCTGCCTGGCCTTGACAACCCGGAGACTGGCGCTGCAACCCCGACCGCAACCCCGGGCAGCGAGACCCCGACCAACCCGGCCGCGACAACGACCACGCCTGCAACCGAGACCCCGACCAACTCGGCCACGACCACCACGCCTGCCACCGAGACCCCAGCGACTACGACCCCATCCGCGCCTGCGGCTGAGGACGACTGGGTCATGGAGGTCCTCGTCCGCACCGATGACAACAAGGCTGTTGAAGGCGCTGAGTTCAAGAGCGCTGATGGCCGCGTTGCCGGTAGGACTGGTGCCGACGGACGCGCAAACGTCGTGTTCGATCTGAATAAGGACGCTAAGGATCGCAAGCTGATCAAGCTCACCTTGATCGAACCACCGCACGGCTACAAGAACACGGAAATCCAGGTCCAGCGCAACGCGAAGACCGCAGAGATCGTCCTGCCGCGTGACCCGAACGTGACCACGTTGAACCGTCCGCAGCAGATTTTGAAGGCGATTGATGAGTTCAAGCCGATTGCCACCAAGGTTCTCGGCCCGGCTGCCGCAATGGCCGGTGCCGCGGGTCTCGCAGGTGCCGGTGGCGGTGCGAAGACCACGAAGTCCTCGGCGACGCCACTGCCGCTGAAGACCACCCCGAGCCGCTCCACGGGCCGCACCACGTCCGTGAAGAACGCAAGCAACAACTCCAACCGCGTTGCTGCGAAGGGTTCGACTTCCACGAAGAAGACCACCACCTCCTCCAGCAAGGAGCGCGACGGTGATCTTGCGGATACCGGGACGCCGATGCGCGCCGTGATCTCCCTCGGCGTCCTGCTGATGCTGGTGGGTGGCGCCTACCTGGCGCTCGGCCGTCGCCGCGAGACCAACGAGAACTAAAAACCAGGCATAGAAACGCCCGCCGGATTCGACACCGGCGGGCGTTTCCGCGTCTGTGGGCTGATCGTCTAGCTGGGCTTGTGATGCTGCTAGACGG
>NZ_KV827940.1:0-776 GCF_001836265.1 Corynebacterium sp. HMSC036E10 | reverse complement strand
GGTTTATCACCTCGCGTGGTTATCGCCAGTCCAAGGCCCGTGGATTAAGTGCTCGTCGCCTTCGCGATGCTGTGCTGATCGACCGCATTAGAACTGTTCATCGGGATAATTACGGCGTCTACGGCGTGCGGAAAATGTGGCATGCTCTCCGCCGCGACGGAATTGATATCGGGCGTGAACAAACCGCCCGGCTGATGCGCTTGGCCGGTGTTTCTGGCAAAGGCAAAGGCGGATCACCTATCACAACCCGAAAAGCTAACGTGCCTGATCTGCGCCCGGACTTAGTCGAGCGTGAATTCAAAGCTTAAGGGCCCGAATAAACTGTGGGTGGCCGACATTACGTATGTGCGCACGAAGAAAGGCTTTGTGTACGCCGCGTTTGTCACCGACGTTTACTCTCGACGGATCGTTGGGTGGGCGTTATCAGATTCCATGCGCACCGAAGCACTGCCGTTGCAAGCTCTTAACCAGGCGATCGTGTGTGCTGAGGAAACAACAGGTCTCATTCACCATTCGGATCACGGATCGCAGTACGTCAGCGTGGTCTACAACGAGCGACTTACCCAACACGGCATTACAGCTTCCACCGGAACTGTCGGTGACTCCTACGACAATGCTCTTGCTGAAAACGTCAACGGATCCTACAAGAACGAGCTGATCCATACCCGCAGGTGGAATGACGTTGTCGAGGTAGAAATCGCGACGTTCGAGTGGGTGTCATGGTGGAACGAGACAAGGCTTCACCAAAGCTTGGGATACCGAACCCCGGTCGAGGT
>NZ_KV827938.1:82234-181017 GCF_001836265.1 Corynebacterium sp. HMSC036E10 | reverse complement strand
GCGTGCGATACAGATTCACCGCACCGGCCTGCGGGTGAAACGCCGCCACCTCCAACGCATCACCAAACTGGGCGGAGAGAAACTCCGCACCCGTCATGGTGGTGCCATCAGTCATGGCCAACAGCACATCATCACCATTGCCGTCCAGGATGCGTACGTAATCCGGCAGCGGCACCAACACCGTCGGACGAGGCGCTGCAGTAGCCACCTTGCCCTCGCCGAAGAAGATCCCAATCAGATTCTCGGCAATCTGGGGTGCAGCCGGACGGTCCTGATCAATACCTAACCGCCCGGCGTGTTCCATGTCGGAGATCTCCCGCTCGTCATAGGTTAAGTGCAGGGTGCGTTTGCCGTTTCGCGACGGGCCGAACTTCGCCGCATCCACCGCCGGTGTCTTATCCGCCGGCACCAACGTACGGGCTGCCGCCTCAATCGCCCGGTAGCCACCTTCGACCTCAAGTAAGGCAAGGCGCAGCGCCCACCGCTGGGACGCATCTTTCACCGAGGCGATGCGCCGCTCGATCAGTGCTAACTCGTCGAGGGAGAACGCCCGAGCCCGCGTAGCGGCCACCGCCTGTTTACGCGTGAATTTGGTGCGCCCGAAGTACACGTCGCGCAGCCGCGCCCAGGCTCGCGCACGATCGGGTGCAAAGCCCGAGGCGAGTGCAACATCAAGGTCGAAGTCAGCCAGCGTCTCTAACGCTGCGGCCGACATCGCCTGCACTAACACCTCGAACGAATTCATACCCAAAACGCTAAACGCCCGGCGCAGAAATTGCACCTGGCCTGTGGATAACTGCGCGTGGGGTCGTCGAAAAGCAGTCGAAAAGTAATGGCTTATCCACAGGCAATTTGACCTCGCGGCGAAACCCGCTAAGATACCCAACCGAAGTTTGAGCGATCCGTAAGGGTCGCGCTCAAGTTTCACCGAAGACCGTCGGTCACTTCCGTAAGGGAGTCGAAGGTATCCCATTCCAGGGATCGACCCACGCAGGAGAAACGAGGCTGGACTTGCGTCTGCCCCGTGCCTTCTGCACGGGGCATTTTTCATTGGTGCTCCGGGCGGATTGAAGGACATGAAGTATCGGAAGGAGGCGTGTGTCATGGCAAACCCGAAGAATGTTGCGGAACTTGCAGCTCTGAAGGAGAAGTTCGCTGAGGCGGACTCCATCGTGCTGACTGAGTACCGTGGCCTGACCGTCGGCCAGCTCCAGCAGCTGCGCGGCGATATGGGCTTTGATGTCGAGTACCACGTCGCCAAGAACACTCTCATCAAGATCGCTGCTAATGAGCAGGGCATTGAGGGTCTCGACGATCTTCTCACCGGCCCGACCGCTGTTGCGTTCATCAAGGGCGACGCGGCTGTTGATGCTGCGAAGGTGATGAAGAAGTTCAACAAGGACCACGACGCGTTCGTGATCAAGGGCGGCTTCATGGACGGTAACGTCCTGGACGCTTCCCAGATCGACGCTCTGGCTGAGATGGACAACCGCGAGACCACCCTTGCGAAGCTCGCTGGTGCGTTCGAGGGTTCTCTGGCAAAGGCTGCCGGCCTGTTCCAGGCTCCGGCCTCCAAGACGGCTCGTCTTGTCGCTGCGCTGCAGGACAAGCAGGAAGCCGCGTAAGCAAACTTTTACATCTGGGCTGCAGACGCCCACCTAAAGAAAGGAAGCCATCATGGCTAAGCTCACCAAGGACGAGCTCATTGAGCAGTTCAAGGAAATGACTCTTATCGAACTTTCCGAGTTCCTGAAGGAATTCGAGGAGGTCTTCGACGTGACCGCTGCTGCTCCGGTTGCAGTTGCTGCTGCTCCGGGCGCTGCTGGCGATGCTCCGGCTGCTGAGGAGAAGGACGAGTTCGACGTTGTTCTCGAGGACGCTGGCGACAAGAAGATCGGTGTCATTAAGGCTGTCCGCGAGCTCGTTCCGGGCCTGGGCCTGAAGGACGCTAAGGAAATGGTTGAGGGCACCCCGAAGGCCATCCTGGAAGGCGCTTCCAAGGACGACGCTGAGGCTGCTAAGGCTAAGCTCGAGGAGGCTGGCGCAAAGGTCACCCTCAAGTAAGAGCCTTTCGCTTTTCGACGACACCCCCGCCCACCGGTACGTTTGCCGGCTGGCGGGGGTTTCGCTTGTCCTGCGCTAAGATTTCGGACCATGCTGCGTTTTTCCCGTTCCTTGGCCGCGTTGGTTGCTGGTGTGGGTATTGCGCTGGTGGTTGCTGGGATGTTGGCGCCGCGGGTGTTGTTGTCAGGGGAGCGGTTGCCGTTGGCGTTGGGGGATGCGACGTGGACGATTACGGATCCGGATGGCATGCGTGCGGGGGAGTCGGCGCCGGTGACGCGTCAGTTGCATTTGGAGGTGATGGAGCCTTCGGGGGATGAGCGGGCGGCTATTCGTGTGGGGGATTCGGTGCGAGCGGGTGAGGCTCCGGGGGATTTTGAGAATTTGGTGTCTGCGACGACGTGGTCGTATGAGTTGGATCGGGTGTCGGGTGAGGCGTTGTCGCCGGCGCAGGCGCAGGTAATTTTTGCGATGCCTGCTGCTCAGGTGGCGGTGAATGGTGTGTGGCTGAAATTCCCGTCGCCCGCGCCTGCGTCGGACGTGGACGTGTTTGATCCGGTGTTGCGTGGTTCGGCGGTGGCGCGGTTCGTCGATACGCAAGAGATCGGCGGACGCACCGTCAACCGCTACCAGCAGACGGTCGCTCCGACGAATATCGCGCAGCGCTACGCCGATCCGCGTAACACGCTCACGATCGACGGTGAACGTACGTTCTTTACTCATGCGGCGGAGCGCGAGTTGCTTGTCGACGAGCAAACGGGCGTTGTTGTGGGCATCAACGAGCGTGTCGACGACTACTATGCCGACGCCGAGGGTAACGGCGTGCAGAACGTGCTGACCTATGACGGACGTATGGACGAGGCGCAGGTCACGGAACTTGTGCAGCGGGTTGGTCAGGCGCAGCCGAAGGCGGCCAATCCGTTGTTGTGGTGGATTGTCACCGGTGTCGGTGCGGTGTTGGCCCTGGTGGGGCTGATTGGTTCGGTTGTTTCGGCGCGTCGCAATTGACGAGTCGCGCGGGTGGGGTGGTAGGCTGCCCTCCAGCAACTTGGACAACGGCACCAGACGGCACGGGTGCGTGAGGGTTGTAACGCGGGGGGTTGAGTGCCCGATAGGGCCCTTTACAATTTGTTAGCTTTTGTATAAGCTTGCTCGTTGCGCTGGAAGCCGTCTCCAGTACGTCATTGAAGCCTTGTGCATACGGATGAGAATTTCCTATTTGACAAGGTGATTTTGTTGTCTCTGGGGGCGGGTCTTCCGAAGCAGACCAAATGCTAACTTATCCTGCGGAAATGCCGCTGGACCGCGAAGCCAGACGCGGGCCGGTGAGCATCCGCCAGAGGTGCTGGAAGGACCCAACTTGGCAGTCTCAGACCAGACCATGAATATGGCTGAAATCCCGGGGGCTCCGGAACGTTATTCGTTCGCGAAGATTAATGAGCCCATTACCGTCCCGGGCTTGCTCGATGTGCAGCTCGAATCGTTCGCGTGGCTCGTCGGTACGTCGGAGTGGCGTGAGAATGAGCAGGCGAGCCGTGGCGACGATGCACGCGTCACCTCGGGCCTTGAGGACATTCTTGAGGAGATCTCCCCGATCGAGGACTACTCGGGCAACATGAGCCTGACGTTGTCCGAGCCGCGCTTCGAAGACGTGAAGTACACGATCGACGAGTGCAAGGACAAGGACATCAACTACTCCGCGCCGCTCTATGTGACCGCGGAGTTCATTAACAACGACACGCAGGAGATTAAGTCCCAGACCGTGTTCATTGGCGATTTCCCGCTGATGACCGACAAGGGCACCTTCATTGTCAACGGCACCGAGCGTGTCGTTGTCTCCCAGCTGGTGCGCTCCCCGGGCGTGTACTTCGACGAGTCGATTGATAAGTCCACGGAGCGCCCGCTGCACTCCGTGAAGGTTATCCCGTCTCGCGGCGCTTGGCTCGAGTTCGACGTGGACAAGCGTGACACCGTTGGTGTGCGTATTGACCGTAAGCGTCGCCAGCCGGTTACCGTCCTGCTGAAGGCTCTGGGTTGGACCACGGAACAGATCACGGAGCGCTTCGGCTTCTCCGAGATCATGATGTCCACCCTGGAAAACGACGGTGTGAACAACACCGACGAGGCTCTGCTGGAGATTTACCGCAAGCAGCGTCCGGGCGAGCAGCCGACGCGTGACCTTGCGCAGTCCCTGCTGGAGAACTCGTTCTTCAAGGCGAAGCGTTACGACCTGGCTCGCGTGGGCCGTTACAAGGTCAACCGCAAGCTTGGTCTCGGCGGCGATCACGACGGTTTGATGACGCTGACCGAAGAGGACATTGCTACCACCCTCGAGTACTTGGTGCGTCTGCACGCAGGTGAGTCGGAGATGACCTCCCCGTCCGGTGAGATCATCCCGATCAACACCGACGACATCGACCACTTCGGTAATCGTCGTCTGCGCACCGTGGGTGAGCTGATCCAGAACCAGGTCCGCGTTGGCCTGTCCCGTATGGAGCGCGTCGTGCGTGAACGCATGACCACCCAGGATGCGGAGTCGATTACCCCGACGTCGCTGATTAACGTGCGTCCGGTCTCCGCTGCGATCCGCGAGTTCTTCGGTACCTCGCAGCTGTCGCAGTTCATGGACCAGAACAACTCTCTGTCTGGCCTGACCCACAAGCGTCGTCTGTCTGCGCTTGGTCCGGGTGGTTTGTCGCGTGAGCGCGCCGGCATCGAGGTGCGAGACGTGCACCCGTCGCACTACGGCCGTATGTGCCCGATTGAGACCCCGGAAGGCCCGAACATTGGTCTGATTGGTGCGCTGTCCTCGTACGCGCGCGTCAACCCGTTCGGTTTCATTGAGACGCCGTACCAGAAGGTCGAAGACGGCAAGCTGACCGACAAGATTGATTACCTCACCGCCGACGAGGAGGACCGCTACGCCATTGCGCAGGCGGCCACCCCGATGGATAAGGACGGCAACCTCACCGGTGAGCGTATTGAGGTCCGCCTGAAGGAAGGCGACATCGGCGTCGTCGGCCCGAAGGGCGTTGACTACCTGGATATTTCCCCGCGTCAGATGGTGTCCGTGGCTACGGCGATGATTCCGTTCCTCGAGCACGACGATGCGAACCGTGCCCTCATGGGTGCGAACATGCAGAAGCAGGCTGTGCCGCTGCTGCGCGCCGAGTCCGCATACGTGGCTACCGGTATGGAGCAGCGTGCTGCATACGACGCTGGCGATACCGTCATTTCCAAGAAGGCCGGCGTGATTGAGAACGTTACGGGCGACTACATCACCGTCATGGATGATGAGGGTGGCCGCGACACCTACATGCTGCGCACCTTCGAGCGTACGAACCAGGGCACCTGCTACAACCAGACCCCGATCGTGAGCGCGGGCGACCGCGTTGAGGCCGGTCAGGTTATCGCTGACGGCCCGGGCACCAAGGACGGCGAGATGGCTCTCGGCCGTAACCTGCTGGTTGCGTTCATGCCGTGGGAAGGCCACAACTACGAGGACGCCATCATCCTCAACCAGCGCGTGGTGGAGGAGGACATCCTCACCTCCGTGCACATCGAGGAGCACGAGATTGATGCCCGCGACACCAAGCTCGGTGCCGAGGAGATCACTCGTGAGATCCCGAACGTGTCCGAGGATGTGCTGAAGGATCTGGACGAGCGCGGCATCATCCGTATCGGTGCTGACGTGCGTGACGGCGACATCCTCGTCGGTAAGGTCACCCCGAAGGGTGAGACTGAGCTGACCCCGGAGGAGCGCCTGCTGCGTGCCATCTTCGGTGAGAAGGCTCGCGAGGTCCGCGACACCTCTCTGAAGGTGCCGCACGGCGAGCAGGGCAAGGTCATTGCTGTGCGTCGCTTCTCCCGTGAGGACGACGACGATCTGTCCCCGGGCGTGAACGAGATGATCCGCGTGTACGTGGCTCAGAAGCGCAAGATCCAGGACGGCGACAAGATGGCTGGCCGCCACGGCAACAAGGGTGTCGTGGGCAAGATCCTGCCTCAGGAAGACATGCCGTTCATGGCTGACGGCACCCCGGTGGACATCATTCTGAACACCCACGGTGTGCCGCGTCGTATGAACATCGGCCAGGTGCTCGAGGTCCACTTGGGCTGGCTGGCGAAGGCCGGCTGGACGGTGAACCCGGACGATCCGGCGAACGCTAAGTTGCTGGAGACCCTGCCGGAGCACCTGTATGACGTTCCGCCGGAGTCGCTGACCGCAACCCCGGTGTTCGACGGTGCGACCAACGACGAGATCGCAGGCCTGCTTGCTAACTCCAAGCCGAACCGCGACGGCGACGTCATGGTGGACGGCGACGGCAAGACTGTCCTGTTCGACGGCCGTTCCGGTGAGCCGTACAAGTACCCGATTTCGGTCGGTTACATGTACATGCTGAAGCTGCACCACCTGGTGGACGAGAAGATTCACGCTCGTTCCACTGGTCCGTACTCGATGATTACGCAGCAGCCGCTGGGCGGTAAGGCTCAGTTCGGCGGCCAGCGTTTCGGCGAGATGGAGGTGTGGGCAATGCAGGCTTACGGCGCTGCCTACACGCTGCAGGAGCTGCTGACCATTAAGTCGGATGACGTGGTCGGCCGTGTGAAGGTTTACGAGGCGATTGTCAAGGGCGACAACATCCCGGATCCGGGTATTCCGGAGTCTTTCAAGGTGTTGCTCAAGGAGTTGCAGTCCCTGTGCTTGAACGTGGAGGTTCTCTCTACTGATGGCACGCCGATGGAGCTCGACGGCGATGACGACGAGTTTGATCAGGCTGGCTCCTCGCTCGGCATTAACCTGTCCCGCGATGAGGGTGCAGCGGCGGATACCGCTTAGGCGCCAGGTGGTCGTCGTAAAGCAATTGCTTGTCGACGACCAAACGAACGCAATAGCCAACCACTTAAAAGAAAAGGAATTTTTACGTGTTTGACGTAAACCTCTTCGATGAGCTTCGCATCGGCCTGGCCACCGCCGACGACATTCGCCGTTGGTCCCACGGCGAGGTGAAGAAGCCTGAAACCATTAACTACCGCACGCTCAAGCCGGAAAAGGACGGCCTGTTCTGCGAGCGCATCTTCGGTCCGACCCGCGACTGGGAGTGTGCCTGCGGTAAGTACAAGCGTGTCCGCTACAAGGGCATCATCTGCGAGCGCTGCGGCGTCGAGGTGACCAAGTCCAAGGTGCGCCGTGAGCGCATGGGCCACATTGAGCTGGCTGCTCCGGTGACGCACATCTGGTACTTCAAGGGTGTGCCGTCGCGTCTGGGCTACCTGCTCGACCTGGCGCCGAAGGACCTTGAGCGCATCATTTACTTCGCGGCGAACATCATCACCTCGGTTGATGACGAGGCTCGACACAACGACATGTCCACCCTCGAGGCGGAGATGTTGATGGAGAAGAAGGATGTCGAGGACGACACCAACTCCGAGATCGCCGACCGTGCGCAGAAGTTGGAGGAGGACCTCGCTGAGCTCGAGGCTTCCGGCGCAACTGCTGCTGCCCGCAAGAAGGTGCAGAACGCTGCCGATAAGGAAATGCAGCACCTGCGCGAGGCTGGCGAGCGCGAGGTTGAGCGCCTCGACGAGATCTGGACCACCTTCCAGAAGCTCGCTCCGAAGCAGATGATTATCGACGAAAACCTCTACGAGGAACTCGTCGACCGTTACGAGGATTACTTCACCGGCGGCATGGGCGCCGAGGCAATCCAGACCCTGATCCGCAACTTCGACCTCGACGCCGAGGCTGAGGAGCTGCGTGGCATCATCGCCGAGGGCAAGGGCCAGAAGAAGGTCCGCGCCCTGAAGCGTCTGCGCGTTGTCGCTGCGTTCCAGCGCTCGGGCAACGACCCTGCAGGCATGATCCTCGACGCCATCCCGGTGATCCCTCCGGAACTGCGTCCGATGGTCCAGCTCGACGGTGGCCGTTTTGCTACCTCCGACCTGAACGACCTGTACCGCCGCGTGATCAACCGCAACAACCGTTTGAAGCGCATGATCGACCTGGGTGCACCAGAGATCATCGTGAACAACGAGAAGCGCATGCTGCAGGAGTCCGTTGACGCCCTGTTCGACAACGGTCGTCGTGGCCGTCCGGTCACCGGCCCGGGCACCCGTCCGCTGAAGTCCCTGTCTGATCTGCTCAAGGGCAAGCAGGGCCGCTTCCGCCAGAACCTGCTGGGTAAGCGTGTGGACTACTCCGGCCGTTCCGTGATTATCGTCGGCCCGCAGCTGAAGCTGCACGAGTGTGGTCTGCCGAAGCGTATGGCGCTTGAGCTGTTTAAGCCGTTCGTGATGAAGCGCCTCGTCGATAATGACTACGCGCAGAACATCAAGTCCGCCAAGCGCATGGTGGAGCGTCAGCGCCCTGAGGTGTGGGACGTGCTCGAAGAGGCGATTTCCGAACACCCAGTGCTGCTGAACCGTGCACCGACCCTGCACCGTCTGGGTATTCAGGCGTTCGAGCCGAAGCTGGTCGAGGGTAAGGCAATTCAGCTGCACCCGCTGGCCTGTGAAGCATTCAACGCCGACTTCGACGGTGACCAGATGGCAGTCCACCTGCCGCTGTCCGCAGAGGCGCAGGCTGAGGCCCGCATCCTGATGCTGTCCTCCAACAACATCCTGTCCCCGGCGTCCGGCAAGCCGCTGGCAATGCCGCGCCTGGACATGGTGACCGGCCTGTACTTCCTAACCATGCTCAAGGGCCCGCAGGAGATCGGCGGCGAGGGCGCATATGCACCTGCCGACGAAAACGGCCCGGAGCGCGGCGTCTACTCGTCCTACCGTGAGGCCATCATGGCTTACGACCTGGGCGTGCTTGGCCTGCAGGCACCGATCAAGGTGCGCATCGATCACCTGCGTCCGACGGAGGAGATCGAGGCAGAGCAGTTCCCGGATGGTTGGACGAAGGGTCAGCCGTGGATGATGGAGACCACCCTTGGTCGCATCATGTTCAACGAGCTCATGCCGTTTAACTTCCCGTACCAGGAAGGCGCCATGGTCCGTAAGGGCGGTGGCGGCGGCAAGGTGCTGCTCGGCGACATCATCCAGTCCATGGTTGAGCAGTACCCGATGATCACCGTCGCTCAGGTGCTGGACAAGATGAAGGACGCTGGCTTCTACTGGTCCACCCGTTCCGGCGTCACCATCTCCATGTCCGACGTGCTGATTCTCCCGAACAAGAACGAAGTCCTCGAGCAGTACGAGAAGGAAGCCGAGGCCATCGAGCGCAAGTTCTGGGAGAAGGGCGCGCTTACGGAGGAAAACCGTTACGACCGTCTGGTCGAGCTGTGGCAGGATGCCACCAACAAGGTTGGTCAGGCCGTCGAGGACCTGTACCCGGACGACAACCCGATTCCGATGATCGTGAAGTCCGGTGCTGCAGGTAACATGCGTCAGATCTGGACCCTGGCCGGCATGAAGGGCATGGTCGTGAACTCGCGTGGTGAGTACATCACGCGCCCGATCAAGACCTCTTTCCGCGAAGGCCTGTCCGTGATGGAGTACTTCAACAACTCCCACGGTTCCCGTAAGGGTCTTGCCGATACCGCTCTGCGTACCGCTGACTCGGGCTACCTCACCCGTCGTCTGGTGGACGTGGCGCAGGACGTCATCGTCCGCGAGGAGGACTGTGGCACCCGTCAGGGCGTCAAGGTTCCTGTTGCCGTTGCCCTCGCAGGCTCGGACAACGAGAAGAAGTACGCCCGCCACGACCTGGTTGAGACCTCTGTCTCCGGCCGTGTTCTGGCTGCGGATGCCACCGACGCTGATGGCAAGGTCATCGCCGAGGCTGGTACCGAGTTGAGCGAGCAGCGTATCGACGACCTCGTGGCCGCCGGCATCACCGAGGTCAAGGTTCGCTCCGTGCTGACCTGCCAGACCCCGACCGGTGTCTGCGCGAAGTGCTACGGCAAGTCCATGGCCTCCGGTCACCTCGTCGACATCGGCGAAGCCGTCGGCATCGTGGCTGCACAGTCCATTGGTGAGCCGGGTACTCAGCTGACCATGCGTACCTTCCACCAGGGTGGTGTCGGTGGCGACATTACCGGTGGTCTGCCGCGTGTCCAGGAGCTCTTCGAGGCCCGCGTTCCGAAGAACCGCGCCCCGATCGCTTCCGTGGCCGGCACGATCTCGCTCGAGGACGAGGGCAACTTTTGGACCCTGACCATCCACCCGGATGACGGTTCCGACGTGGTGGTCTACGAGAAGCTGTCCAAGCGCCAGGGCCTGGCCCAGGTTCGCCGCCCGATGGAGTCCAACCCGGACGCCATGATCGAGCGTGGCCTGCGCGAGGGTGACCACGTCGAGGTGGGCGAGCGCCTGCTTCGCGGTGCTGCTGACCCGCACGACGTGCTCGAGGTTCTCGGCCGTCGCGGTGTGGAGAAGCACCTTATCGACGAGGTCCAGGCCGTGTACCGCACCCAGGGTGTGTCCATCCACGACAAGCACATCGAGATCATCATCCGCCAGATGCTGCGTCGCGGCACCGTGATCGACTCGGGTACCACCGAGTTCCTCCCGGGCACGCTCGTGGACCTGTCGGAGGCACGCCAGGTCAACGCCGCTGCTGTGGCAGACGGTGGCGAGCCGGCCGAGATGCGCTCCGAGATCATGGGCATCACCAAGGCATCGCTGGCTACCGAGTCCTGGCTGTCGGCCGCGTCCTTCCAGGAGACCACCCGTGTGCTCACGGACGCTGCGATTAACAAGCGTTCCGACAAGCTCATCGGCCTGAAGGAGAACGTGATCATCGGTAAGTTGATCCCGGCTGGTACCGGTATCTCCCGCTACCGCAACATCCAGGTCAAGCCGACCGAGGCGGCACGCTCCGCGGCGTACGCCATCCCGACCTTCGGCGATTCCATCTACGGCGACGAAGGCTACGGCGAATTCACCGGCGCTTCGGTGCCGATGGAAGAGTTCGGCTACGAGGAGCTCTAAAGGCAGCCCCAGCATTCTGGCTTAGCTAGGTCTGCTTCAAAGCCCGGCATCCCCGCTGAGGGGAGGCCGGGCTTTTTGTTGTGCTGATACTAAATGTGAGCACCACGGGCTGCGCGCACGATTCCTACGCCACCCATGAGTGCGAGCCCGCGAACATGGATGACCGGAGCATCGGCGGGAATCTCAGCGAGAGAAAACCTGCACGACGAGTGGGTTTCCACCCCGAAACCACCCATGATTCCAATTCCTGCATCGACGACTCGGACATCGTCTGGCACGATGATCTCGATGCCACCCATGATGGCGAATGCGTTGATCTCGGTCTCGTGAGAACTCAACCTCGCCTCGCGCAGATCGATTGAGCTTCCGCCCATCACGGTGAAGGAGGTGTGCGTCGGAGCTACCAACCAGTCGCCGCCTCGCTCGCTGCCTCCCATGACTGCAAGGCTGAAGCCGGAGCCGCCGGATTCGCCGGTGACGTAGTTTCTCACTCCTGAAGGGCGCTGGGCCGGAGGATGGGGTTGGGCGGTGACGGGGGAGAGATCGTCGATAAGCGCAGGAAGCTCATCGACAAAGGTTGCCTCGTAGAGCATGCGGGAGCGTTCGTCGAACTCGTTGACGGAGAGCTGTCCATCGACGAATGCATCGTGAAGGAAGGCGGCGGCACGGTCGCGTTCCGCGCTGCTCAGTCGCTTACGGGGGAGGTTCGCATCGCTCATGCCACGAAAGCTAGCACGGATTTGCCGTCATGCCTTGGCGTGTTGTAAATTATCTGAGGTTTCGCCCGTGTGAATCGGTGCGAAGTTAAACGAACTCCATGCGACTCGTTCACTAGGTAGTTCATGCAAACGGCAGGGCCCCGGAAGAAGAGCCCCTATTTTTGCATGTATGGCCATGTGTGAGCGGGACGCGCGAACAGAAAGGGCTTGAATGCCTACTATTCAGCAGCTGGTCCGCAAGGGCCGCCACTCCAAGAGCGCGAAGGTGGCTACTGCTGCGCTGAAGGGCTCCCCGCAGCGCCGCGGCGTGTGCACCCGCGTGTACACCACCACCCCGAAGAAGCCGAACTCTGCACTGCGTAAGGTCGCCCGTGTGCGCCTGACCTCCGGTGTCGAGGTTTCCGCTTACATTCCGGGCGAGGGCCACAACCTGCAGGAGCACTCCATGGTGCTCGTGCGCGGCGGCCGTGTGAAGGACCTCCCGGGTGTGCGCTACAAGATCGTTCGTGGCGCCCTCGATACCCAGGCAGTGAAGGACCGTAAGCAGGCACGTTCCCGCTACGGCGCGAAGAAGGGACAGTAATCAATGCGTAAGCAGCAAGCACCGAAGCGTCCCATCGTTAAGGATCCGGTATACGAGTCCGAGCTGGTCACCCAGCTTGTGAACAAGATCCTGCAGGACGGCAAGAAGTCCACCGCCGAGCGCATCGTCTACGGCGCACTCGAGATCTGCCGCGAGAAGACCGGCACCGATCCGGTGGGCACCCTGGAAAAGGCTATCGGCAACGTTCGCCCGGACCTCGAGGTTCGCTCCCGCCGCGTTGGTGGCGCAACCTACCAGGTCCCGGTCGACGTCAAGCCGGAGCGCTCCACCACTCTCGCCCTGCGTTGGCTGGTCACCTTCACCCGCCAGCGTCGTGAGAACTCGATGATCGAGCGTCTCGCCAACGAGATCCTGGATGCTTCCAACGGTCTCGGCGCATCCGTGAAGCGTCGCGAGGATGTCCACAAGATGGCAGAGGCCAACCGCGCCTTCGCGCACTACCGCTGGTAAGAGCTGGAAGCGAGATGATCGTCGGCAAACCCCGAAACTGCATATGTGTCCCTATGTGGGGCCGGCGTTTTCGGGGTTTTCGTCGATAAGCACAAGCTCGCGCTGCCATTTGAGCAACAAAATGGCAGAATTGACTAACGACAACTAACCGACATAGACGCTTCACAGCGTCGACGACATTAAGTTGGGGTAACAAACGTGGCACAAGAAGTGCTTAAGGACCTGAACAAGGTCCGCAACATCGGCATCATGGCCCACATTGACGCCGGTAAGACCACCACCACCGAGCGCATCCTGTTCTACACGGGTCTGAACCGCAAGGTCGGCGAGACCCACGACGGTGGCGCAACCACCGACTGGATGGATCAGGAGAAAGAGCGCGGCATCACCATTACGTCCGCAGCTGTGACCTGTTTCTGGAACAACAACCAGATCAACATCATTGACACCCCGGGTCACGTGGACTTCACCGTTGAGGTGGAGCGCTCCCTGCGCGTGCTCGATGGCGCTGTCGCCGTGTTCGACGGCAAGGAAGGTGTTGAGCCGCAGTCCGAGCAGGTGTGGCGTCAGGCTGCGAAGTACGACGTACCGCGTATCTGCTTCGTCAACAAGATGGACAAGCTGGGTGCAGACTTCTTCTACACCGTCGGCACCATCGTCGACCGCCTCGGCGCTAAGCCGTTGGTAATGCAGATTCCGATCGGCGCTGAGGACGACTTCGACGGCGTCGTCGATCTGCTCGAGATGAAGGCTCTGCAGTGGCCGGGCAAGGTCGAGACCGGCACGCCGCCTCAGATCACCGAGATCCCGGAGGACCTCAAGGAGCTCGCAGAAGAGTACCGCGAGAAGCTTCTCGAGACCGTTGCCGAGTCCGACGAAGAGCTCATGGAGAAGTACTTCGGTGGCGAAGAACTCACCATCGAGGAAATCAAGGGCGCCATCCGCAAGCTCACCGTGAACTCCGAGATCTACCCGGTGTTCTGCGGTACCGCATACCGCAACAAGGGCATCGAGCCGATCCTCGACGCTGTTGTTGACTACCTGCCGAGCCCGCTGGACATCGGCGAGGTGCGTGGCACCTCCGTCGACGGCTCCGAGGAACTCTTCCGTAAGCCGTCCGTCGAAGAGCCGTTCTCCGCACTGGCCTTCAAGATCGCCGTGCACCCGTTCTTCGGCAAGCTCACCTACGTGCGCGTCTACTCCGGCCAGGCTATTCCGGGCGAGCAGATGCTCAACTCCACGAAGTCCAAGAAGGAGCGCGTGGGCAAGCTCTTCCAGATGCACGCGAACAAGGAGAACCCGGTCGAGCACGCAGACGCCGGCAACATCTACGCGTTCATCGGGCTGAAGGAAACCACGACCGGCGACACGCTGTGCAACCCGGATCACCCGATCATCCTCGAATCCATGGACTTCCCGGACCCGGTTATCCAGGTGGCCATCGAGCCGAAGACCAAAGCTGACCAGGAGAAGCTCGGTACCGCTATTCAGAAGCTTGCTGAAGAGGACCCGACCTTCACCGTCCAGCTCGACGAAGAGACCGGCCAGACCGTCATCGGCGGCATGGGCGAGCTCCACCTCGACGTGCTGGTGGACCGCATGAAGCGCGAGTTCAAGGTTGAGGCAAACATCGGTTCCCCGCAGGTTGCTTACCGCGAGACCATTCGCAAGAAGGTCGAGTCCCTCGACTTCACCCACAAGAAGCAGACCGGTGGTTCGGGCCAGTTCGCAAAGGTCATCGTCACCATCGAGCCGTACAACCCGGATCCGGAGACCCTGGAAGAGGGCGAGTCCGCAACCTACAAGTTCGAGAACGCCGTCACCGGTGGTCGCGTGCCGAAGGAATACATCCCGTCCGTCGACGCTGGTATCCAGGACGCAATGCAGTACGGCTACCTCGCTGGCTACCCGCTGGTGAACATCAAGGCCACCCTCGAGGACGGCGCTTACCACGACGTCGACTCTTCGGAAATGGCGTTTAAGATCGCTGGCTCCCAGGTCCTCAAGGAAGCTGTTGCTAAGGCGAAGCCGGTTCTGCTTGAGCCGGTCATGGCTGTTGAGGTCGTGACCCCGGAGGAGTACATGGGCACCGTTAACGGTGACATCAGCTCCCGCCGTGGCCAGGTCTACGCCATGGAAGATCGCTCCGGCGCAAAGGTCGTCCGTGCGAAGGTGCCGCTGTCCGAGATGTTCGGCTACATCGGCGACCTGCGTTCCTCGACCGCTGGCCGTGCGAACTTCACCATGGTGTTCGACTCCTACGCTGAGGTTCCGCAGAGCGTTGCGCAGGAGATCATCGAGAAGCGCAACGGCAACTAAGCCGCCTTCTCCCGCCAGCTGCGTGCCAGCAGCTGGCGTACAAGGGAGAACCCCTAGCGGGGTAGCGGTCGCGCTGAGGCAACGCAACAACGGGCGTTGTCTGAGCCGGCCGTTACCCTCTAGGTTGGTCCGGGGAATCGGATCGGCCAGTTTGAAAAACGGCCTTTTTGAACCTAGGATCTTGTAACTGGCACATTGTGAAATGGCTCCCGTCGCTATATCCGTTTTGGGCTGTAGCGGTTGGGCGTAAGCAAACCACGTGGCTGCGAAGGTCGTAGCCACCATGAAGTCCAGGAGGACAATCAGTGGCAAAGGAAAAGTTCGAGCGCACTAAGCCGCACGTGAACATCGGCACCATTGGTCACGTCGACCACGGCAAGACCACCACCACCGCTGCGATCACCAAGGTACTGGCAGACCAGTACCCGGAGGAGAACAAGGCCTTCGACTACGCGATGATCGATAAGGCTCCGGAGGAGCGCGAGCGCGGCATTACCATCAACATCTCCCACGTGGAGTACAACACCCCGAAGCGTCACTACGCACACGTCGACGCCCCGGGCCACGCCGACTACATCAAGAACATGATTACCGGCGCTGCTCAGATGGACGGCGCAATCCTCGTGGTTGCTGCTACCGACGGCCCGATGCCGCAGACCCGTGAGCACGTTCTGCTCGCTCGCCAGGTTGGCGTTCCGTACATCCTCGTTGCACTGAACAAGTGCGACATGGTCGACGACGAAGAGATCATCGAGCTCGTCGAGATGGAGGTTCGCGAGCTGCTGGCTGAGCAGGACTACGACGAGGAAGCACCGATCGTCCACATCTCCGCTCTCAAGGCTCTCGAGGGCGATGAGAAGTGGGTTCAGTCCATCGTCGACCTCATGCAGGCTTGCGATGACTCCATCCCGGATCCGGAGCGCGAGACCGACAAGCCGTTCCTGATGCCGATCGAGGACATCTTCACCATTTCCGGCCGCGGCACCGTGGTTACCGGTCGTGTGGAGCGTGGCGTCCTCAACCTCAACGACGAGGTCGAGATCATCGGTATCCGCGAGAAGTCCCAGAAGACCACCGTCACCTCCATCGAGATGTTCAACAAGCTTCTCGACACCGCTGAGGCTGGCGACAACGCTGCACTGCTGCTGCGTGGTCTGAAGCGCGAGGACGTCGAGCGCGGCCAGGTCATCATCAAGCCGGGCGCTTACACCCCGCACACCAAGTTCGAGGGCTCCGTCTACGTGCTGTCCAAGGACGAGGGCGGCCGTCACACCCCGTTCTTCGACAACTACCGTCCGCAGTTCTACTTCCGCACCACCGACGTGACCGGTGTTGTGAAGCTGCCGGAGGGCACCGAGATGGTTATGCCGGGCGACAACGTCGACATGACCGTCGAGCTCATCCAGCCGGTCGCTATGGACGAGGGTCTGCGCTTCGCTATCCGCGAGGGCTCCCGCACCGTCGGCGCTGGCCGCGTTACCAAGATCCTCGACTAATTCGAGTCGATCTGACGTAACCGTCGGATAAACGCCAAAGCCGCCTCTCCCGTTTGGGAGGGGCGGCCTTTTGCATGCCCTGAGGGGGGTTTATGGTCTGAGGTGTGCAGGACCCAACACGTATCCCGAAGATTCTGGCCGCGCTTCAAGAGGTTTGGGAGGGGCAACCAGATTTGAGCCTCGGCCAATTATTTGGGGTATTGGGCAATCGTGGGCTGGGGTGGGACTCAACTGACGCAGAGGCGCTCGCAGTTCTTCAGCAGCTCTCTCAGGAGCATCCTTCGCTTGTCGACAACACCTCCGCCCCCATTACCTTCACCACCGTCGAACCGCACCTTCAGGTTACCTTGGTGGACGGAAATGTGGTGGTGCGAAGCGCGGCGCACCCAGGGCGAATGCCGTCGGTGTGGCGGTATGCGTCGATGCGACGTACCGGTCCGGGGTTACCGCTCGTGTTAACTGATGTGGAGGGGGTGGAACATCGGCTGGGGATTGTCCGTCATTTGAAGCTTTTTACGCCGGGGGAGAGTCGCTCGTTGGCGGGATTGCTGCAAAATAGCGTAGGAGCGAACCGGTGGTTGGTGGCGCTGGAAGATGGAGCAAGGGCTGTGGTCGGCAGCCGGATCCGTCGTTGGGTACAGGCGCGTCGTGATGTTGACGTGGATACCTTCGCCTGGGCACGCATTCTTCAATGCGAGGCGGGGGCGGACATGACAATCGCCCCAGCCTGCGGCGGGGAGCCGGTGGTGCTGGGGCGAGTTACCGCGGTGTTGCCGCTGGAAGTTCAGGAGGAAGCCTAGACAGCCGCGAAGCCGCGTTTAGGCGGAGATCCTATCGAATTGCAGCTTCCATACGGTATCGATGTCCATGGTGTGGCTTGCGAGCCGGAAATCGTCGTCTGCGGCCTCGATAGCGCGGATGGCGCTTTCCAACGGGTAGTTCGGGTTCGCGGTGACGGTGAACGTGACGGTCGGGCGTTGGCCGACCATAGCGACGCGGCTGTCGGCGCGTTGGACTTCGTCGAGACGCTGGATGGTGTTGCAGGCTGCCTCGGCGACGCGCTGAACGTTGATTACCGTGTCACCGTGCGCGGCATCGGCTGGCACGATGTTGCCGTTGGAGAACGCGCGGGAGCGTAGATTTGCAAGCAAGATCCACAATCCCAACACGGCCAGGGCAATAGCGGCGGCGATAAGCGCCTTGGTATACCAGTCCTCGTAGGCGAGGTACGTTACGCGGCTGCGGTCGATGTCGCGGAGGAAATCGCTCAGGTACGGGATTTCCCAGTACTCCGCAATGGGGAATAGGGCCACAACGACCATCAACAGGCCGAGCAGGAACGTGACCAGACGGTTGAAGAAGCTCAATGTTTTGGTCATCGGTGCACCTCCGGGGGACGGACGTCGGACACTTCGGGCGTCGACTGCGTCGTGGTGGCGACTTGTGCCTGAGGCGTTTCCTTAGGCAACACCTTCACGGACACCGCAGGAGGCGCGGCGAGGCTCTTGAGCTCGCTGTTGAGCGATCGCGTGATGCGTTCTTGCATTGCGGGGCCGGAGCCGTCGTCGACAACCTGTACCTTGACCGACTTGCGGGTCGCCTTGGAGCGTACTTGCTCGCCACCGAGGTCGCTGTGAACCGTGTTGGTGGACTTTCGTGCCACATCGACGGGACGGGTCCAGATAGACACCGGGGAGTTCACTCGGACAAACCGGTGCGGGCGGGGTTTGAGCGCAACCACGATGAGCACAAGGCCGACCAAGGCCAGCAGGCACGCAATGATGACGGCGGGGATCTCTGTGGTGAACGAGCCGAGGAACTCAAACGCGCGACCAAACCAGGACTGCTCGGGTGATTCCGACTCGTAGGTGTAGTACCAGAGGTCACGCGCGCCGACACCCGCTAAAGCGATGAGGAGCAGGCTGATGAGGACTGCGATCCAGCGCGATGCAGGGGTGCCTAGCGGTTCGTCGCCGGGGTGTGGCCCGACTGAGCGGGCGCTAGTTGGTTCGGTCATAGTACTTCACCACCGGTTCTATCGTGATCTGCTGAAGTGGCTTCGGCTGTGGGGCCTGGGGGATGACCACGGGCTTCGGAGCCGGGCCGCGCGGGCTTGTTGGGCGCGCACTGGGCTGAATTGTCACCGGCTTGAGCGGCTGCCTATCTACGGTGATATCGCGCAACGGTCGCTGCCACGGCACCTCAACCGGCCGCATGTGCCCGAACGCCTTGACAGCGATCGGGGCGAGGGGCTGCAACGCTGGCAGCGACGGGGCGCGCAGAGCCACGGGCATGGGCGTCTCTGGGGCGAACGGCTCGAGTGGCTCGGGCACGTCAACGCCAGAAACGATGACCGGTTTGGGCGGTTTCGGGGTTCGCACGCTTGGGGGAGTTGGTGTGGTGACGGCACGCATGTCGTCGACAAGCGATCGCGCTTCGATCGGCGCCAGTTCCTCGCGCTCGTTGGTCACGGGGTGCGTGATCTCGGTAGGAGAAACCTGGATGGGCTCTGGGATGATGAAAGCATCGTGGGTCGCAACATCGTCCCAGGTCACACGGGAACCATCGTCGATCGATTCGACGTTAGCAACGGTGACGTTGACGCGGGAGACATCCATCCCTGCGAGGGTGCGGATGTGGGCGATGATGGTGGCGCGCACAGCGTCCGTAATCGCCGCGACGGGCGCGGGGTAGGACGTGGCAATCTCGGCATCGATGGCGACAAGGCCCGTCGTGCGGTCGATGTGCGCCTCGATGCGCGGAAGGCTGCGGCCCGCCAGGCCCGCCAATTTCGCGTCGATGTTGCGGGATCCCGGCACTGTTGAGGCCGCCACTTCCGCCACGCGCTCGATGGTGCGTTCGCTGACGTGGTAGAAGGAAGTGTCCATCAGCTATTGCTCCGGCCGGTTCCGTTGCCGATGATGCTGGCTAGGTCGAGGCGGCCGTCGAGTTGGGCGCCTACTACGCCGCCGAGGATGGTAAACAGCAGCAGCCAGAGTAGGCCGGCCCAGCCACCGAATGTGACGAAGAAGGCAACGATGACGCCGATGATGACGCCGGTCAGTGCCTTGTTGGCAAAGAGATTCATTGTTAAACCACTTTTCGGGTTGTTGTGTGAGGTGCGGGGGCGTAGCCCGTGTTGCTGCTATTGCGCATCGCCGGCGATGACGTCCACGAACTCGGCGTCCGAAGCGCTCAGTGCTGCGGCGCGTACGTCTTCGGCGACCTCGTGGACGTTGCGTCCTGAGGCGACGTCGAAGGTGAAGTGGACTTCGAGGCCTGCTTTGCCGTTGCGTGAGGCAGATCGGATGCCTTCGATGCGTTGGTGCGGCAAGTAGGTTGCGATTTCGCCGAGTCGGCCGCCGTAGAGTTTTGCTACTCCGTTGACGGCGAGTGTGGCGTCGCGGACGCCCTCCGCAACCTCTTGGGTAACGGGGGTGTTGGCCATGATTACTGGATCTGCTGGTTTACAGACTGGTTGACTGCCTGGTAGTTGCCGTCGTCGTAGTTCTCACCTGCGGTCTCCTGCTCCGGCAGGTTGACGTCGTGGACGGTGACATCGACGCGGTCGACGATCAGGCCGGTCATGCGGGTGATGGCGACGGTGATGTTTTCGCGAATGGCGTTTGCCAGCTCGTGGATGGCGACACCGTACTCGGCGATGATGGCAACTGCGACGGATGCGTGGCCGTCCTCGACTGCCACGTTGACGCCCTGCTGGACGTTGGTGGAGGAGGTCAGGGACTCGCGGACTGCGCCCCACATGCGGGCTGCGCCGCCGCCGAGGTTGTGGACGCCGGAGACTTCGCGTGCTGCGATGCCGGCGATCTTGCCAACAACGTTGTCGTCGATAACAGTGCTGCCGTGCTCGGTTTCGAGGTTTTCGTTGCGCGGGCGCTGCTTCTCGGTCTCGGTTGCGGTCGAGGTGGTTGCTGGGGTGTTCTTTGCAGTGTTGTTTGCAGCGTTGTTTGCGTTCTGGTCGGCCATGACGGTCCTTTCAACTGTGATGTTCATGTTCCGAGTGCGCCTATATAGATGACGCGCACGGTATGGGAACAAGGGTACACAGGTTGTCGTCGTCAAGCGGGCTTGCGTTGGTGGCAACCTTGTGTTTTAATACGCAGGTTGCCTTGACATGGGTTGACGGAAGTCGGCCGGTGGCTCGGCAAACATGACACCTTCCAGTCGGAAGACCGGTGAAGGGGCCATGGCAAATAAACAGCGGCAGTACGCGAGGGTCACGCACCCTTCCGTGTCTGATACCCGGGCATATTGCTTGTCGACGATGACGTGTCGGCCAACAACGTGCCTTGGCGGAAGCACTGAGCGTCGGCGCGTTTATTGCGCAGGTCTCAACTTCCGGATGTGTCATGACAGTCAGAAAAGACACTGGCGTTGAGCCAAGGGCCCAGCCCGGACAACGTTATAGAGAAACTAGAAGCTACAAACCCCACCGCTTCTCTCTCGTTTCACTTCGTTCAACTTCGAGCGAAGCGAGAGTTGAACGTGGGGATGCGAGGAAGAGGTAAGCGTGGCGGGACAGAAGATCCGCATCAGGCTGAAGGCCTACGATCACGAGGCGATCGACGCATCCGCGAAGAAGATCGTCGAGACGGTCACCCGTACGGGTGCCCGCGTCGTCGGCCCGGTGCCGTTGCCAACCCAGAAGAACGTGTACGCCGTGATTCGTTCTCCCCACAAGTACAAGGATTCTCGCGAGCACTTCGAGATGCGCACTCACAAGCGCCTCATCGACATTCTCGACCCGACGCCGAAGACGGTAGACGCGCTTATGCGCATTGATCTGCCGGCCAGCGTCGACGTGAACATCCAGTAGAGCAATCCCCAACGTAAGTAGTGGAGAACTAACACATGTCTGACAACCAGATCAAGGGCATTCTGGGCAAGAAGCTCGGCATGACCCAGATCTTCGACGAGGAGAACCGCGTTATCCCGGTTACCGTCGTCGAAGCTGGGCCGTGCGTTGTCACCCAGATCCGTACCCCTGAGACCGATGGCTACTCCGCCATCCAGATCGCTTACGGCGACATCGATCCCCGTAAGGCTAAGAAGCCGCAGGCTGGCCACTTCAAGAAGGCTGGCGTCAACCCGCGTCGCTACGTTGCTGAGATCCGCATGGACGACACCTCGGGCTACGAGCTCGGCCAGGAGTTCAATGCAACGATCTTCGAAGGCGACACCTTCGTCGACGTCGCAGGCACCACCAAGGGCCACGGCTACGCCGGTGCCATGAAGCGCCACGGCTTTGCTGGCCAGGGTGCTTCCCACGGTAACCAGGCTGCCCACCGTCGTGTGGGTTCCATCGGCGCCTGCGCGACCCCGGGTCGCGTGTTCAAGGGCACCCGTATGGCTGGCCGCATGGGCGGTAACCGCGTTACCACCCAGAACCTGAAGATTCAACGCATCGACGGCGACAACAACCTCATCCTGATCAAGGGCGCCATCCCTGGCGCAAAGGGTTCCGTTGTTACCGTCAAGACCGCAGTGAAGGGCGGTGCTCACGCATGACGAAGCTGACGCTTGACGTCCACACCGCAGACGGAGCTACCAAGGGTTCCGTCGACCTGCCGGCCGAGTACTTCGACCGCGAGGTATCCGTGGCACTCATGCACCAGGTTGTGAATGCACAGCTTGCTGCTAAGCGCCAGGGCACCCACGCAACGAAGACCCGCGGCATGGTTTCCGGCGGCGGCAAGAAGCCGTTCCGCCAGAAGGGCACCGGTCGCGCCCGTCAGGGTTCGATCCGTGCTCCGCACTACACCGGTGGTGGCATTGTGCATGGTCCGCAGCCGCGTTCCTACGCACAGCGCACCCCAAAGAAGATGATCAAGGCTGCCCTCGCCGGCGCTTTGACCAACCGTGCGCAGAACGAGCGCATCCACATCGTGGAGGATCTCGTCCCGGGCCAGACCCCGTCGACGAAGTCCGCTCGTGCATTCATCGAGCGCCTCACCGACCGCAAGTCGGTCCTGCTGGTGATCGGCCGTGATGATCAGAATTCCCGTCTCTCCGCAAGGAACCTGCCGGGCGTCCAGATCATTGAGCCGGCTCAGCTGAACACCTACGACGTCCTCAACGCTGATGACGTTGTGTTCTCGGTCGAGGCACTCCACACCTTCATCAACCGCGGCGCAGCTGTTGCCGCCGCTGCGGAGGAGGAGAAGTAAATGGCAAAGATCGCTAACCCGCGCGACATCATCATCGCCCCGGTGCTCTCTGAGAAGAGCTACGGCCTGATGGAGCAGAACACGTACACCTTCTACGTGTCCCCGTCCGCGAACAAGACCCAGATCAAGATTGCCGTGGAAGAGATTTTCGGCGTCGACGTCGCTTCGGTGAACACCGTCAACCGTGAGGGCAAGCGCAAGCGCTCCCGCACCGGTTTCGGTAAGCGTAAGGACACCAAGCGCGCCTACGTCACTCTCCGCGAGGGCAGCGACTCCATCGACATCTTCGGCGGTGCGACCGCGTAACCCGCGGCTCGCTGAAGAGACGATAGAAAAGGAACCACTATGGCTATTCGTAAGTACAAGCCGACAACTCCGGGTCGCCGTGCCAGCTCCGTGTCCGCGTTCGACGAGATCACTCGCTCGACCCCGGAAAAGACGCTGCTGCGCCCGCTCCCGAAGAAGGGTGGCCGTAACACCCACGGCCACATCACCACTCGTCACCGCGGCGGCGGCCACAAGCGTCGCTACCGTGTGATCGACTTCCGCCGCTCCGACAAGGACGGCGTGCTGGCAAAGGTTGCTCACATCGAGTACGACCCGAACCGCACCGCGAACATCGCACTGCTGCACTACTACGACGGTGAGAAGCGCTACATCATCGCCCCGAAGGGCCTGAAGCAGGGCACCATCGTCGAGGCTGGCCCGAACGCGGACATCAAGGTTGGCAACAACCTGCCGCTGCGCAACATCCCGACCGGTACGACCATCCACGCTGTGGAGCTCAAGCCGGGCGCAGGCGCAAAGCTGGCTCGTTCCGCTGGCGCGTCCATCCAGCTGCTGGGTAAGGAAGGCAACTACGCAGTTTTGCGTATGCCGTCTTCCGAAATCCGCCGCGTGGACATCCGCTGCCGTGCAACTGTTGGTGAGGTCGGCAACGCTGACCAGATCAACATCCGTTGGGGCAAGGCTGGTCGTATGCGCTGGAAGGGCTGGCGCCCGACCGTGCGTGGTGTGGTTATGAACCCGGTCGACCACCCGCACGGTGGTGGCGAGGGCAAGACCTCCGGTGGTCGTCACCCGGTCTCGCCGTGGGGCCAGAAGGAAGGCCGCACCCGCAACCCGAACCGCTATTCCAACAACATGATCGTGCGACGTCGTCGCTCGAAGAAGCGCTAAGAGGAGGTAAACAGACATGCCACGTAGCCTTAAGAAGGGCCCGTTCGTCGACGAGCACCTCCTCAACAAGGTGGATGCTCAGAACGAGGCAGGCACCAAGCAGGTCATCAAGACCTGGTCGCGCCGTTCGACCATTCTTCCCGATTTCATCGGTCACACTTTCGCCGTCCACGACGGTCGTAAGCACGTGCCGGTGTTCGTGGACGAGTCCATGGTTGGCCACAAGCTCGGCGAGTTTGCACCGACCAAGACCTTTAAGGGTCACGTCAAGGAACAGAAGGGACGTCGATAAGCAATGGCTGACACCATCACCACTGCATCCGCGACTGCCAAGTTCGTTCGCGTCTCTCCGATGAAGGCACGCCGCGTGCTTGCTCTCATCCGCAACAAGTCGGTTGCTGAGGCACTCGCCATCCTGAAGTACGCCCCGCAGGGTGCGTCCAAGGACGTTGCAAAGGTTGTTGCTTCCGCAGCAGCCAACGCGGAGAACAACTTCGGCCTGGATCCGCGCACGCTCGTCATTGCCGAGTGCTACGCAAACGAGGGCCCGACCATGCGTCGTTTCCAGCCGCGTGCACAGGGTCGCGCATTCCAGATCCGGAAGCGCACCTCTCACATCACCGTTGTTGTCGAGTCCAAGGAAGGGGCCAAGTAATGGGCCAGAAGATTCACCCACACGGCCTGCGCCTGGGTATCACTTCCGACTGGAAGTCCCACTGGTACGCCGACAAGAACTACGCCGAGTACGTCGCTGAGGACATCAAGGTCCGCGAGTGGCTCGAGAAGAACCTCGAGCGCGCTGGCATCTCCGATGTTGTCATCGAGCGCACCCGCGACCGCGTCCGTGTGGACATCCACACCGCACGTCCGGGCATTGTCATCGGCCGTCGCGGCGCTGAGGCTGACCGTATTCGCCGTGAGCTGGAGAAGCTGACCGGCAAGATGGTTGCACTGAACATCCTCGAGGTGAAGAACGTCGATGCAGACGCCACCCTGGTTGCTCAGTCCATCGCCGAGCAGCTGGTCAACCGTGTCGCGTTCCGTCGCGCCATGCGTAAGGCCATCCAGTCCGCTATGCGTAACCCGCAGGTCAAGGGCATCAAGGTTATGACGTCCGGCCGTCTCGGCGGCGCGGAAATGTCCCGTGTCGAGCGCTACCACGAGGGTCGCGTTCCGCTGCACACGCTGCGCGCGGAGATCGACTACGGCACTGCAGAAGCACACACCACCTTCGGCGTCATTGGCGTCAAGGTGTGGATCTACAAGGGCGACGTCGTCGGTGGCGTCCGCGAGTCTGAGCTCAATGCACCGAGCAACGATCGTCGTGGACGTGGCGACCGTCGCCCGCGCCGCGGCGGCCAGCGTCGCCGGGCGGCAGAGCAGAAGAAGGAGGGCTAATTCATGCTCATCCCTAAGCGCGTGAAATACCGCCGCCAGCACCGCCCGACCCGTTCTGGCGTGTCCAAGGGTGGCAACCAGATCAACTTCGGCGACTACGGCCTGCAGGCCCTCGAGCCGGCGTACATCACGAACCGCCAGATCGAGTCTGCCCGTATTGCTATCAACCGCCACGTCAAGCGTGGTGGCAAGGTCTGGATCAACATCTTCCCGGATCGTCCGCTGACCCAGAAGCCGCTCGGCGTGCGTATGGGTTCCGGTAAGGGCCCGGTGGAGAAGTGGGTGGCCAACGTCAAGCCTGGCCGCATCCTGTTCGAAATGTCCTACCCCAACGAGGAAACTGCCATTGAGGCGCTGCGCCGTGCAGGCGCGAAGCTGCCGTGCAAGGTCCGCGTCATCAAGAAGGAGGACCAGTTCTAATGGCTAACGGTACCCCCGCATCTGAGTTCCGCGAGCTCAACGACGACGAGCTGAAGGGCCGCCTCAACGAGGCGAAGGAAGAGCTGTTCAACCTGCGCTTCCAGCTTGCAACCGGCCAGCTGACCAACAACCGCCGCATCTCCACCGTGAAGCGCGACATCGCTCGCATCTACACGGTGCTGCGCGAGCGTGAGCTTGGTCTGTCCGTCGTCCCGGAGTCCACGGGAGCTGAGGCATAACCATGAGTGAGGCAAACGTGACTGAGAACACCAAGGACAAGGCCGTGCAGAAGCGCCGCCGTGGCTACGTCGTGTCCGACAAGATGGACAAGACGATCGTCGTCGAGGTTGAGGACCGCAAGTCCCACGCCCTCTACGGCAAGATCGTGCGTACCACGAAGCGCGTCAAGGCTCACGACGAGAACAACACCGCTGGTGTTGGCGATCTCGTCCACATCGAGGAGACGCGTCCGCTGTCGAAGGACAAGCACTTCCGTCTCGTCGACATCATCGAGAAGGCTCGCTAAAAGCTAGTCGCTTCTCGACGACTCCACCGCCCCGGGTTGGCTACCAACCCGGGGCGGTTTTTGCGTTTTCAACTTTTTCTGCGCCCTTACACAAGGGTACGATTTCCCGCATGTGTGGAATCGTTGGATATGTAGGCGCAAACGCGACAACGCGTGACGCGAAAGACGTAATCATCGATGGTCTTCGCCGCCTCGAATACCGCGGGTACGACTCCGCAGGTGTTGCGGTGGTGAACGACCAGTCGATCGAATGCCGGAAGAAGGCCGGCAAGGTAGCGGATCTCGAAGCGGAGATTGCTAACAACCCCATCGCAGCATCGAACCTGGGCATCGGGCATACCCGGTGGGCGACCCACGGCGGTCCGACGGATGCGAATGCTCACCCGCATGTGGTGGGAGATGGCCGTATGGCAGTGGTGCACAACGGCATCATCGAAAACTTTTCGCATTTGAAGGCTGAGCTCGCAGAGAAGGGCTACACCTTCAAGTCTGAAACCGATACTGAGGTTGCTGGCACGCTGCTGCTGGATATCTACAACACGGAAGCGGACGGGGATCTGACCCGTGCGATGCAGTTGGCAGCGAACCGTCTGGAGGGCGCGTTCACCCTGCTCGCCATCCACCCGGACCATCCAGACCGCATTGTTGCGGCGCGTTGGAACTCCCCGCTGGTGATCGGTGTAGGCGAGGGCGAGAACTTCCTGAGCTCCGACGTCGCTGGCTTCATTGAGTTCACCCGTGACGCGGTGGAGATGGACAACGGCCAGATTGTGACGTTGACGGCTGATGGCTACGACGTGATTGACTTCGACGGCACCCCCGCCGAGGCGAAGCCGTTCAAGGTTGAGTGGGATGTCACCGCTGCGGAGAAGGGTGGCTACAACTCCTTCATGGAGAAGGAGATCCATGATCAGCCGGGTGCCGTCCGCGACACGCTTTACGGTCGCTTCGACGAAGATGGCAAGTTGATGTTGGACGAGTTGCGTATCGACGAATCCGTGCTGCGCTCCATCAACAAAATCATCATCGTCGCTTGCGGTACTGCGTCGTACGCGGGCCAGGTGGCGCGTTACGCCATCGAACACTGGTGCCGTATCCCGACGGAAGTGGAGCTCGCCCACGAGTTCCGCTACCGCGACCCGATTGTCAACGAGCAGACTCTCGTCGTTGCCGTTTCCCAGTCCGGAGAGACCATGGACACGCTGATGGCTGTCCGTCACGCACGTGAGCAGGGCGCGAAGGTCGTCGCTATCTGCAACACCGTGGGCTCCTCGATCCCGCGTGAGGCGGATGCGTCGCTGTACACCTACGCAGGCCCGGAGATCGCTGTGGCGTCGACGAAGGCGTTCATCTCCCAGATTGTCGCGGCGTACCTGCTGGCGCTGTACCTGGCGCAGGTGCGTGGCAACAAGTACGCCGATGAGATCCGTCAGATCATCGGCGAGCTGGAGCTGATGCCGGAGAAGATCCAGCGCGTGCTGGAGAACGAAAACCAGGTCAAGCAGTTGGGCCAGGATATGGCGGATGCAAAGTCCGTGCTCTTCCTTGGCCGTCACGTCGGCTTCCCGGTCGCCCTCGAGGGCGCGCTGAAGCTCAAGGAGGTTGCTTATTTGCACTCCGAGGGCTTCGCTGCAGGCGAGTTGAAGCACGGTCCGATCGCGCTGGTCGAGGAAGGCCAGCCGGTGTTCGTCATCGTGCCGTCGAAGAAGTCGCGCCACAACCTGCACGCCAAGGTCGTCTCCAACATCCAAGAGGTGCGCGCCCGTGGTGCCGTGACCATCGTGATCGCGGAAGAGGGCGACACGGATGTGGAGCAGTTTGCCAACCACATCATCCGCATCCCGGAGTCCCCGGGTTTGCTGCAGCCACTCTTGGCGACGATCCCGTTGCAGATCTTCGCCTGCGCCGTCGCAGAAGCACGCGGCCTGAACGTGGACCAGCCGCGTAACCTGGCCAAGTCCGTCACGGTGGAGTAGAAGCTACCGACCGCGCCAGGGCGCCCCGGGATTGGCGCTGCGGTATTTCATCATCTGGTGGAAGATCTCCGCAGCACCAGCCCGCTGCCCCTGTGTCGCGCTGAGCGTACCCGTGTTGTCAGGCAATGCGTCAAGCGCGAATACTCCCGGGGTGAGAACCTCTGCTAGAAATGAGGGGCAGCCGTCGCTGCGCCGACGTAGCGGGCGGCGTGGGCTTCTGCGGCGTCGATGCGTGTCCAGTCGACTGCCCAACCGGAGGTGCGCAGCATCTGATCGAAGAAAAAGCGTTGGGTCCGCGAATTACCGTCCCGGAACGGATGCACGATTGTCAATTCGCTCCAGTGATCCGCGATGGTGTTTACTGCAGCAGACTTGTCATCGGAGGAGACCGGCAGTTTCGCGATCCGGCCCATCACTCGGTCGAGTTCAGCCTCAACGTATCGCGCTCGACACATCGCCATGCCCATCGCACCAACTTCCTCGGTGCGGATCTGGCCCGCCCAGGGGTAAATGTCCTGCATGAGGTAATGGTGTGTGGACTGCAGAGATTCACGTGTGAACTCGGTGAGCAGTGGACCGTTTTCGAGCTCGCCGAGTCGTTGAAGCGCGAGGTTGCCAGCGATGCGGTCCAGCACAACCGGGTCTGTTAGCCCGAATAGGTTTTCCGGGGCCTCGTTGCTTCGTCGTGCCATGGCGTTTAGGCAGCTCCGGTGATACGTTGCCGCAGTTCACGTGCACGAGGCGTGTTTCCCAGGCCTTCCCTTTCGAGCACCTGTAGCACGGCCTCGTCGGCCGAGATATCTCCTCGCAGCTGTCGTCGCAGAAGCGCCTCGTCCTCTGCGGACATGGGTTGGCCCGCCATGATCATCGAGGCATTCACGGCGGCGACCTTCTGATCTTCGTTGCGCGGGTCAGTCATGCAGGTGATTCTAGCGGTTCGGCGAGGCGGTAGAGCTGGTGGAAGTGGTGCACCGGCCCGTGACCCTGGCCCACCTCGAGGTCGTCGGCGTGGGCGATGGCTTCGTGGAGCCAGGCGGAAGCCCACTCGACGGCGGCGGGGGCGTCGTCGAGAACAAGCCGGGTTGCAAGGGCTGCGGAGAGGGAACAGCCGGTGCCGTGGGTGTTTTTTGTGCGCACGCGGGGTACGTCCGCGATGTGGGTGTCGCCGTCGGGGGTGATCAGCGCGTTGGAGGCGTGGTCGCCGGTGAGGTGCCCGCCTTTGACCAGGACGGACACGTTCGCATCTGCTGCGTATCGACGACCCTGGGAAACCGCTTCGTCGAATGTGGTGGCGGGGGTGTCGTCGCAAAGCACTGCGAGCTCGGGGATGTTCGGGGTGACCACGGTGGCGTGCTCACGAACGAGGGTGCGCAGGGCGTCTTCGGCATCCTCGGTGAGGAGGCGATCGCCGGAGGTGGCGACCATGACGGGATCGACAACAACGACGGGGACGGAGTGCTGGGCGAGGAATTCGGAGACCGTGCGGGTGGTGTCCGCATCGCCCAGCATCCCAATCTTGACGGCGTCGACTGTGACGTCGTCGAACACGGAATCCAACTGCGCGCGCAGGAATGACTGGGGTGGGGTGTGGATCTCGCGCACACCTTGTGTGTTCTGGGCGACCAGCGCGGTGACCACGCACATGCCGTAGCCACCTGCGGCCGCGATGGACTTCAGATCAGCTTGAATGCCGGCACCGCCTGTGGGGTCGGTGCCGGCAATGGAGAGAACTCTTGGGATGCGTGCCATAGGCACTGACGCTACCCGGAACTACCCAGCGGCGAGGGCGATGCGCTCGGCAAAACGGGAATAGTCCTCGCGGATGGCCAACAGCGGCTGGGACACAGCAGTTTCGGAGGCTGCGGCCACCTCTTTTTGGATGGCGTTGCGGGTGCGTCGCTTCACCCCAGAGCCCAGCACGCCGCCGAAGGCCGCGGATATCAATCCGATGATTACACCGGTGAGTAAGCCAGCCATGATCAGCAGGGTAGGAATCGGCCAGCCTTCCACATCCGGCACCAGGTCGGTGCCCAGCAGCGGTGTGAGCACGCCCGGCACGAAGGCGACCAGCAGGTACCACAGCACGCCGATCAGGGCGGCGAGCAGCGCAAACCACTGGAAGATGGTCAGCACTGCCCACCCCTTGGACGGCTCCGCGGGCAGTTTCGCACGGGCCACAGCGCGATCCAGTTCGGCGGGAAGGCCGGTGGAGATCTCCTCGGACCGGTCCGCCACGGCCGCAGCCCACTCGTGTGGCAGCCCTTCGCCAACGGCGGTGGCGTAATCGCGAAGGCCCGAGTTGGCTACGGCTTTGGAGGCGGCGTCGAGTTCCGGCATGGAGGTGCGGTGCACGCCCAGTTCGTCGGCATCCTCGCGCAGTCCTAAGCGACGAAGCGGGTCGGGTTTGAAGCGGGTGATCCAGGAGGTCAGCAGCCAGCCGGTGCGTTGGCGCAGGCGTTTGCGGTAGGCGGCAGCGGTGATGCCCGCGATGCGTTCTGCACCCGCGGCCTTGGTCAGTGCGGTGTCGAGGTCACGCTTGGCGTGCTTGTCCACACCACCGGCACCCTTCGTTCCAGCGTATGGGGCGGCAACGGAGGCGATGTCGGCCTCGATGCGGGCAGTCTGCGCATTGTGGGCCTTTGCCACGCGCGCGATCGCGCCGCGCAGGTCTTCGATACCAGCGCCGGTCAGGGTGGAGGTGGGGATGACATGGACGTTGGTCAGGCCGTCGTCGAGAAGCAGGCCCGCGTAGGAGCCAGCTACGGTGTCCACGTCGCGCTCCGCCAAAAGGTCGGCTTTGTTCAGCACTGCCAGTGTGACCGCGGAGTGGTTCGCGTGCGGGCGGATGAACTGGTCATGGATGACACTGTCGGCGTACTTCTCGGGGTCGGACACCCACACGAGCACGTCGACCTGGCCGGCGAGGCGTTCGGCGATGACGCGGTTGGAGGCCTCTACCGAGTCGAAGTCGGGAAGATCCAGCAGGATCAGCGGGCCAGCATTTTTGGCAAACTCGCCTTGGCGCTCGCGGCGGTCTTCCACGCCGAGCCAGTCCAGGAGTTCCTCAGAGCCTTCCGGCTGCCAGATCGCGGCCAGGGGAGAGGACGTGGTTGGGCGGCGCGCCGCTGCCTTGCCCAGGTCCTCGCCGACAACGGCGTTGAACAGCGACGTCTTGCCGGAGCCGGTCGCGCCGAAAAAGCCCACGACGGTGTGCTCAGCGGACAGGGCGCGACGCTCGGCGCCAGCCTTGGCCACGCGTTCTAGGCGTTCGCGTTGCTCGCCGGACAGGTACGGTGCACCAATTTCGGCAGCGTCCTCGAGCGCGCTCAGCCGTTTGCTCAGCCCAATCTTTTTGCTAAACAGCGCCATTGTCGGGCCCCTTTCGGAAGTTGCCGCGAAGCTGGTCAAACAGGCCACGCAGGGCGCTGTTGTTCAGGTCGTCGTTGGGGGTGTCGTCGATACGCGCGGGCATTTGCTTGTCGACGACCCCCAGCAGCTTCGCATCCACCGCCCGGCGAGCCTGCTGGGAGGCATCGCGGATCTGCTCGGCCGTTGCGCCTTCGAGCAACGGGTCGGTGAACACGTGGTAGCGGTCGCGCTCGGCAGCAAAGAGTTCGCCAAGGCGCTCGTTGAGGTCGTTGCGGGCCTGAGTGACCATGCGGCGCACCGTGTCTTCGCCGAAGATGGTCTCCAAAAGTTTCTGGCCAAGTACCGCAGAACCGCCCGCGATGGCCACCTCGCCGCCAGTCAAACCTGCGGTGGAGGCGAACACTGTAAGCATGAGTGCCACGGTGACCACGTTGAGCCCAAAGGACATGAGACGGGCGCGCTGACGCTTATCGCCAGCAGTGTCCTGGATGTGTCCGACGAGTTCTTGCTGCCAGTCTCGCACCAGTTTCGCCGCCTGATCGGAAATGTCGGCGCTGGCGCGTGCGAGAGCTGGATCGGCGTCGGTGCGCAGCTCAGGAGCGACCGCGCCGGTATGCGCCCAGGCGCGCGATGCTGCGGATTCGGCAGCATCGACGATGACTGCGTGCAGACCGGACTCGATCTCGGTCTCCACCTCACGCAGGGGAGCGGGCTGACCGGTGAAGAAACTGCCCACCTTATCTATTGCGCTGCTGAACCAGCGCTCGAAGCCACGGAACACGTCAGAGGTACCGATGACGTCCTGCCAGCGGTCCATGACCTCGGAGCGCAGCAACTGTCCGTCGGAAGTCGCGTCGATGACCTGACGGTTGGCGGTGGTGTAAAACTCGTGGATCGATGCGTCGAGCTGGTTGGCAAACGCCTCCTGACGCTCACGGCGGCCGACCAAGGTATCCACTCGATCAAGCGCAGTCTGAACCGCGCCGGCCACAGTCTTGCCAGCCACGTCGCGCCGGGCGACGGTGTCCTCGGCGAGTGTGGTCAGGTAATCGCGCAGTGAAGCGACAAGGTCTTCGGCGAGAAACTCCCCGGACTCTCCAGACTTCTCCGCGCCAAGGTCCGCGACGAACGGCACAGTAAAGACTGTTGCGTCGTGCAAGCCAGCCTCATTCATCATGCGGCGCAGATCGTCCGGCACGGTTTCGGCTGCCTTCTCGTCCAGGCGGTTGAGTACCACCACAACTTCGATGCCGCGGCCAGCGGCGTCGTGGAGGAAGTTCCACACAAGTTGATCGGCGTAGCGCGCCGGGGTGGTGACGAACACCCACAGATCCGCAGCCGCAAGGAGCTGACTTGCCAGGGCGCGGTTTTTGTCGTCGATGGAGTCGAAATCGGGGGCGTCGAGAAGCGCAAGGCCCTCGGGCACGCTTTGCGTATCCACGACTCGAAGTGTCGTCGATTGCTCGTTGCCCGCGCCGTGCGAGCGCGTCAGGCCTGGCAGTACCTGTGGGGAGTTAAACCAATCAGCATCTGCTGGGTTTGCCACTAGCACTGGCTGCCGGGTGGTGGGGCGGATGACGCCTGGGTTGGAGACCCGCTCGCGCAGCAATGCATTGACAAGCGTGGACTTACCAGAGCCGGTGGAGCCGCCGATCACGGCGAGCAGCGGCGCGTCCAGGTTGGCGAGGCGGGGCAGGACATAGTCGTCGAGCTGGTTGACAATTGCGCGGGCCTCTGGGGCTGCATCAATAGGTAGGGCAGTGTCCGCGAGGGCTTCGCGAACACTGCGAACAGCTTCGAGGACGTCAGGTGTCTGGGTACTCACCCGTCTCATTTTGGCAGAGACACCCAAGGTGAGGGGAGTTAGTCCTTGTTGGTTAGTCCTTGTAACCGGTCTTGGTCAGGTTCAGCCATCCGTAGAGGCCGCCCATGATGAACCCGCCGCCGACGAAGTTGCCCAGCCAGACGACCACCCAGTTGCGGATGACGTTCCAGTTGGTGAAGCCTTCGATGGTTTCAGGGCCGAGCGTAAACCCGCCCAGGCTGGTGAGGATGAAGTTCGCGATGGAGTGCTCGTAGCTCATGGTGGCAAACGACGGGATGATCAGGATGACACCCCACAGCTTCGCGCTGAAGTCCTTGCCGGCCTGGGTGGCCAGCATGAAGGCGATGTTGACCACGACGTTTGCCAGGATCGCTTCAACGAACAGGGTGGAACTGGATTTTTGCAGCTTGGCGACGAGCAAATCGTGGAGGAATCCGTCCACCTCGACCATCTGGCCCATGGTGGTCCGGGAAATCAGCCATGAGATCGCCACTGCACCAATGAGGTTGAACACGGTGACAAAGAAGACGAGGAGGAACCCGCGGGTGATGGTGTTGAGCCTATGGATGGCGCCATAGGTCATGAACATCATGTCACCTGTGGCGAGTTCGCCTTGCAAGACGATGATGATGTACAGCGTTGACGCGAAGATGGCGCCGAAGGCGTATTTGCCCCAGCCGGGGGCGTAGCCGTCGAGTAGTTGTGCCGTGGATGCGGCGAATGCCGTCATGATGCCCAGGTACACGCCCGCGAGCACGGAGCGCGTGGCAAATCGGGCAGGTTCTGTCGAGAACAGATCGACCTTATTCTTGATTGCCTCGGGGGCAGCTTCGTAGAAACTCACGCCCTCCAATGTACAAGAGGTACTACCTTAAAAGGAAATGTGGTAATATCTATTCGGCGATTGGAAAGCTTTGGAAAATCGTGAAAGAAAATGAGAATTCTGCCAAAAACCGTGAAACGTCACGGTAGTGTTCGGTGAGCAAGGTCGTTCAAGCTGCGGCCGATGCCTACCGTTCATTAAGAAAATTGGAGACTCACATGAAGCTTCGTCGTCTTGTTGCTGCGGCGGCCGTCGCAACCACCGTTGCTGTTGCTGCTCCGGCTGCTACCGCTCAGCCTGCTCCGGAACCGCTGAACCGTGTTCTGTACGAGATTTACAAGGTCGGTGGCTGGGAAGCCCAGAACATCATTCTGCTGCCGGCAGCGCTTTCTTCGCTGAACGTTGTCATCTCGATCATTCAGTCCATCGTCACTGCTGCTAAGTAAGCCGCGACACGTACACACCTCTCCTGAAAGGAAACGAACATGAAGTTCCGTCGTCTCGCCGCTGTTGCTCTTGCGGCATCTGTTGCAATCGGTGCTGGTGCTCCTGTCGCTGAGGCTGCTACCTACCCGGAGCCGCTCAACCAGGTCATCAATGAGATGCGCGCTCTCGGTGGCCCGCTGGCCCCGAACCTGCTGCTGGTTCCAGCTGCCCTGTCCTCCGTGGGCTGGATCATCACCATCCTGTCGCTCACTGGTGTGCTCGGCCTCGGCGCTGTTGCTGCCAGCGTCGCTTAACATTGCGCTAACGCTGCGGCACACTCATCGTCTCACCCCTAAGTTTCGGGGTGGGGCGATTTTTGTTTCTTCAGGCGACACGATTTAGCGGCAATTTGGGGGATCGGCGCTGCTCATGGTTAAATACTCCAGTTGTCTACTGCTGGTCGGGCGTGACACGCGTTTCCGAGTGGAGCGTCCGAGACCCTTCGACCAGACTGCGCTCTCCTCGTGTGCGAGGGACGAGCGCACGAGGTTCGTCGATAAGCAATAGGCCGCAAGAACATTGACCACGTGCGTTCAGGACGGAAATCTGGCGCACATTGACCCAGGTCAGGAGACCAACTGTGATTCAGAAGGAATCGCGTCTGAAGGTCGCCGACAACACGGGTGCACGCGAACTGCTGTGCATCCGCGTTCTCGGCGGTTCCGTTCGACGCTTCGCCGGCATCGGCGACACGATCGTCGCCACCGTGAAGGAAGCTGCCCCGGGCGGCAACGTCAAGGAAGGCGAGGTCGTTAAGGCTGTCATCGTCCGTGCGAAGAAGGAGACCCGTCGTCCGGACGGCTCCTACATCTCGTTCGACGAGAACGCTGCTGTCGTCATCAAGAACGACACCGAGCCGCGCGGTACCCGCATCTTCGGCCCGGTTGCTCGTGAGCTCCGCGACAAGCGCTTCATGAAGATTGTGTCTCTCGCACCGGAGGTGATCTAAGTATGAAGATCAAGAAGGGCGATATGGTGCAGGTTATCGCCGGCAAGGACAAGGGTGCTCAGGGGCGCGTCATTGAGGCGTACCCGCAGCGCGACAAGGTCCTCGTCGAGGGTGTTAACCGCATCAAGAAGCACGTCGCAAACTCCTACAACGAGCGCGGCGCCGAGTCCGGCGGCATCGTCAGCCAGGAAGCTCCGATCCACGTGTCCAACGTGATGATCCTGGACTCCGACGGCAAGCCGACCCGCGTGGGCTACCGCTTCGACGAGAACGGCAAGAAGGTCCGCGTGGCTAAGTCGAACGGGAAGGACATCTAATGGCTGAGAACATTCAGAACTACACCCCGCGCCTGAAGTCCCGCTACCAGGACGAGATCCGCACCAAGCTGAACGAGCAGTTCAACTACGACAACGTCATGCAGATCCCGGGCCTGACCAAGATTGTTGTGAACATGGGTGTGGGCGACGCTGCCCGCGACTCCAAGGTGATCAACGGCGCACTCGAGGACCTCACCGCGATCACCGGCCAGAAGCCGCAGCTGCGTCGCGCGAAGAAGTCCATCGCTAACTTCAAGCTCCGTGAGGGCATGCCGATCGGCGCAAAGGTCACCCTGCGCGGCGACCGTATGTGGGAGTTCCTCGACCGTATGCTGACGGTTGCTCTCCCGCGTATTCGCGACTTCCGTGGCCTGAACGACAAGCAGTTCGACGGCAACGGTAACTACACCTTCGGCCTGTCCGAGCAGACCATGTTCTACGAAATCGACATCGACAAGATCGATCGCGTTCGCGGCATGGACATCACGCTCGTGACCACCGCTGGTAGCGACGACGAGGGTCGCGCACTGCTGACGCACCTCGGCTTCCCGTTCGCTGACAAGGACGGCAAGATGAAGCGCGCATAAGCGTTCACTTGACGACGACACCCCTGCACCCGGTTTTTATACCGCGGTCGCAGGGGTTTTGTCGTATTGGAAAAGCATGAAAGAAAGCTTGTGTGAAGCTGGCTATGGGTGGTTATGATGTCCGCTGTATTAAATACATTGTTTGGCATCCATAATAGGGGAACCCCCATGAGTTACTTCTCCCGAAGCGCAATTATCGCGCCTAAGGAATTCAATCGCTGGCTAATTGTCCCTGCGGCACTCGCCATCCACCTCTCTATCGGCCAGGTCTACGGGTTCTCCGTGTTCAAGAAGCCAATGATGGAGCACTTCGGTGTCGGCGAAGTTGCTGTGGGCTGGATCTTCTCGTTGGCAATCGGCATGCTCGGCATCTCGTCCGCGCTGTTCGGTTCCTGGGTCGAGCGAGTCGGCCCACGCGCGTCCATGGCAGTTTCCGGCGTGCTGTGGGTGACAGGCTTCCTCGTTGCCACTCTGGGTGTCACCACCGGAAACTTGTGGCTGGTGTACTTCGGCTACGGCTTTATCGGCGGCATCGGTTTGGGCATCGGATACATCTCGCCGGTGTCCACGCTGATGAAGTGGTTCCCGGATCGCCCCGGTCTGGCTACGGGCCTTGCGATCATGGGCTTCGGCGGCGGCGCACTGATTGCCTCGCCGGCGTCGAACCGCCTCATGGAGTTCTACGGCGGCGGTGCGGACATCGCCAACCGCGCCGCGGGCATCCAACCCACCTTTGTCACCCTTGGCGTCGTGTACCTCGTCGTCATCGCTATGGGCGCGTACTGCATCCGCATGCCGCACCCGGATTGGACCCCGTCGGGCGAAGCGAAGCAGGGGCGCAAACCTTCCAAGGTTGCCATCGTCGGTGCAAATGTTAGCGCCAACAACGCGATTCGAACCCCGCAGTTCTGGTGCCTGTGGGTGATCCTGTTCTGCAACATCACCGCAGGTATCGGCGTGCTGGAGAATGCGGCACCGATGATTCAGGACTACTTCCCGGCACTGACCGCGGCGGCCGCCGCAGGCTTTGTTGGCTTGCTGTCGCTGGCGAACATGGCTGGCCGTTTCGTCTGGTCGTCGGTTTCTGACGTCATTGGCCGCAAGAACATCTACATGGTGTACCTGGGTATCGGGTTGGCTTTCTACTTCATCTTCGCCAGGTTCGGCCACGCCAACATCGCGCTGTTTGTGATCTGCGCGCTGGTGTTGCTGTCCTTCTACGGGGGTGGCTTTGCCAGTATCCCGGCCTACCTGCGCGACCTATTCGGTGTCTACCAGGTCGGCGCTATCCACGGCCGCCTGCTTACCGCATGGTCGGCTGCAGGTGTAGCTGGCCCGCTGATCATCAACATGGTCGTGGAGCGCCAGGCAGCCAACGGCGGCGAAGGCCCGGACCTTTACCGCCTGTCGCTGTACGTCATGTGCTGCCTGCTTGCTGTTGGCCTGATCGCCAACATCCTTGTACGCCCGGTGGCGTCGAAGTGGTTCGAAGACCAAGACACCGTTCAGGCGAAGATCGAGGCAGATCGCGCCTCCGCGCTTGAAGGTGCTGGTGCCGGTCAGGCGCGTGGGGCTTCCGCGGGCCAGGCCCACAAGATTGTCGCGATCATTCTGGCGGCAATCATCGCTGGACTGCTTATCTACGGTCTGTGGGCCACTGCCGCGAAGGCTGCTGGCATGTTCATTGGCTAAGCGCCCGAGTACACGCTGAAGCGCTCGTCGGTAATTGCGCCGACGAGCGCTGTATTTGTTTCGCGGGCCAATTCCACCGCCATCGACGTGACGTCGCGTGTGGTGGCGACAATGCTGAAGCCGGCCGCTGCTGCAGCACGCATCATTTCAAACGTCACGCGCGTATCCACTGCGAGGGTGAGGTTGTGGGCGGGCAGGGTGTCGTCGAGAAGCAAACGCCCAGCGATCTTCTGTACCGCGTTGACGGCGTCGATATCTTGACGCGCGGTCTCGCCAGCGAGCGCGGTGGGCAGGTCGCGACGACGCGCCTGGTTGAGACGTTCTGGCAAGGCGAAGATCGCATCCTGATCAATAGGGGCGAACTCGCTGCGCACGTTCAGGCGGACCGCCAACTCCCGTACGCGCTGCTCGGCGGAAATACCACAGGACTGTGATGGGATTGGGTCGATGAACTGCGGTGCAGCAGGGTAGGAAAGCTCGATATCGAGCAGGTTGTAGGTGTTTTCGCCGCCGATGGCACCTTCGCAATAGCGGGCGGTAATGACGTCTTTAGGGGTGGTAATGAGGCCCTGCGTCAGGAGCACACCGTGGGCGAGTTCGATGTCGTGGCCCGGGGTGCGAAACAACTGAGCGACCTCTCGGCCACCGGCGCGCACCTCGAGTGGTTCTTCCACTTCCACTTGGCCCGCGCGCGTGTCGCGGGTGCCGCTAGCGGAAATCTTTGTGACGGCGAAACTGCGCTTGGTCCTGCTCATTGCAACGATGCTAGCGCTTAGGGTGCAAGCGGGACGGAGGGGTGTCGTCGCAGCGCTACAACCTGCGCAAAGAGAAGTTATCCACAGGGCGGAAATTGCAAATTCCACAAGCTGAAACGGACATGTCGTGCGAGTTCGTTATAACTACAGGCACACATCCAAACAGCAATGGGGAAGGGGTGGGTGCGTCAGATGCGTACCGAGGAAAAGATCAAACAACGAGTACAAAAACTACTCAATCAAGCCAACGACAGGGAAGGGACACCGGAGGGTGACGCGTTCTATGCCCGAGCATTCGAGCTGATGGCACAGTACGGCTACGACGAGCGCGATCTTGCAAGTCCCGATGCTGGCGACAACGTAGGCCACCGCGCCTACACGTTCCGCGGCGCCTACACCGATATGCAGGCAACGCTGCTGCACTCCATCGCGAGGTCGTTGCACTGTACGGGGTTTACGCAGCGGGTGTATAACTCCACGCGCGTCAAGGACGCAGACCTTTTTGGCCTACAGCGACACCTCGACCGGGTGGACATGCTCTACGCGCTGCTGTTGCCGGTGATGCTTGCAGAATCACAAAAGATCCGCGCCACAAACTTCGGTGAATCGGTGGTCGTGATGCGCCGGTCGTTTATGCAGGGGTTCGCGACAAGCATCGGCAAACGTCTGATGAAAGCAGAAGAGGGCGCAGCACGTGTGGATAGCGAATATGCGCTTGTGCTTGTCGACGACGCCGCAAAGGCCGAGCAAGCCCGCTCCAAATTTGCCGAAGAGCAGGGCTTTGTGCTCTCCGCGCACCAAACCAACCGCTCGTTCGACCCAGGTGCGTACCTCAGCGGACACGCCGCGGGAGAGAATTCAGACCTCGGCCAAACACGGGTGAAGTCCAGGGCGGCGCTGCCGTTCTGATGCATTCGGTGTCGGGAGATGCTGACGGGGGCTAGGTGTCGTCGTTAAGCAATTTGGTTCTGAGCGAACAAGCAGGTAACTTGGTCGATCGGACTTGTGCGCCGAGATTTCGGCGTGCCAAGCCGAGAGAAACATTTGAACATCCAACTTTGTTGCAGGCCCCTCGCCAAGATGCGGACCGCGTGCAAGGGAGGCGGCGAGCGGCCCACGCTACTGAGTGTGGGCAGCGTTGAGTAGCCCCCGATAGACCATGCGGAAAACGCGACCTTGAAAAGGGTCAGGTGGGTTTAGGGAACCGCAACGAGAAAGGAAACGGTCACCACAATGACCATGACAGATCCGATTGCGGACATGCTGTCGCGCGTGCGCAACGCAACAACTGCGCAGCACGACACCGTGTCTATGCCGTCCTCCAAGCTCAAGGCAGCTATTGCTGAGATCTTGAAGCAGGAAGGCTACATCGAAGATTACAAAGTTGAGGACGAGAAGGTTGGCAAATCGCTGACGCTCAACCTCAAGTACGGCCCGACCCGCGAGGCTTCCATCGCTGGTCTGCGCCGCGTGTCCAAGCCGGGCCTGCGCGTGTACGCCAAGTCCAACGACCTGCCTCAGGTGCTCGGTGGCCTGGGCGTGGCAATCATCTCCACGTCCCACGGCCTGCTGACCGACCGCCAGGCTCAAGAGAAGGGTGTAGGCGGGGAAGTCCTCGCTTACGTCTGGTAAGGGGAGGTTGAAAAGACTATGTCGCGTGTAGGTAATGCACCCATCGCAATCCCGAACAACGTCGAGGTGAAGATCGACGGCCAGCGTGTTGAGGTCAAGGGCCCGAAGGCCACCATGGACCTCGAGATGCCGGAGCCGATCACCGCTTCCGTCGAAGACAACGAAGTCGTGGTGTCCCGTCCGGACGATCACCGTGACAGCCGTTCGCTGCACGGCCTGACCCGCTCGCTGATCAACAACCTGATCATCGGCGTGACTGAGGGCTACAAGATCAACATGGAGATCTTCGGCGTCGGTTACCGCGTGCAGCAGAAGGGCAAGGACCTTGAGTTCTCCCTCGGCTACTCGCACCCGATCCTGATTGAGGCGCCGGAAGGCGTCACGTTCTCCGTCGATGGCAACACCAAGTTCGCCATCGAAGGCACTGACAAGCAGCAGGTTGGCCAGATTGCGGCAAACATCCGCCGTCTGCGTAAGGATGACCCGTACAAGGGTAAGGGCATCCGCTACGCCGGCGAGCAGGTCCGCCGCAAGGTCGGAAAGACGGGTAAGTAATCATGAGCAATACTGCAGAGAACACCAAGCGCACCCCGGTGGGCAAGGACATCTCGTCCCGCCGCCGCGAGGCCCGCGCACGTCGCCACTACCGCATCCGCAAGACCCTGCGTGGCACCCCGGAGACCCCGCGTCTCGTTGTGCACCGCTCGTCTCGCCACATCCACGTCCAGGTCATCGACGACCTCGCAGGCCACACCCTGGTTTCTGCGTCGTCCATCGAGGCAGACGTGCGCAACCTGGAGGGCGACAAGAAGGAGAAGGCCGCAAAGGTTGGCCAGCTCGTCGCTGAGCGTGCCAAGGCAGCAGGCATCGAGCAGATCGTCTTCGACCGTGGTGGCTACAAGTACCACGGCCGCGTTGCGGCCCTGGCTGAAGCTGCTCGTGAAGGTGGTCTGAAGTTCTAATGATCACGGCAAACATCACCATCAACGGAAGGATCGCGTAATGGCCGAACGTGAACGGCGTGACGGCGGGCGCTCCGCCGACAACCAGAACAACAACGACCGCGGTAACCGCGGCGGCCGTGGCCGTCGCGACGACCGTCGCAACCAGAACGACGAGCGCGATAAGTACATCGAGCGCGTCATCACCATCAACCGTGTTGCCAAGACCGTTAAGGGTGGCCGCAACATGTCCTTCACCGCTCTCGTCGTCGTCGGCGACGGTGAAGGCATGGTCGGCGTTGGCTACGGCAAGGCGAAGGAAGTTCCCGCCGCAATTCAGAAGGGTGCAGAAGAGGCTCGCAAGAACTTCTTCCGCGTCCCGATGATCGGTGGCACCATTCCTCACCCGGTTCAGGCTGAAGAAGCCGCCGGTATCGTCATGCTCCGCCCGGCTGCTCCGGGTACCGGTGTGATCGCCGGTGGCGCAGTCCGTCCGGTGCTCGAGGCCGCTGGTGTCCAGGACATCCTGGCTAAGTCCCTCGGTTCCGACAACGCCCTCAACGTGGTTCAGGCCACCGTTGCCGGCCTGAAGCAGCTCGTGCGTCCGGAAGAGGTCGCAGCGAAGCGCGGTAAGGCTGTCGAGGACGTTGCCCCGGCACGTATGCTGCGCGCTCGCGCAGGACAGGAGGCCTAAGAACAATGGCACTGAAGATTACGTTGCACCACGGCAAGATCGGTGAGAAGCCGGTGACCCGCAAGAACCTCGAGGCTCTCGGTCTGCGCAAGATCGGTCAGTCCGTGGTGAAGAAGGACAACGCTGCTACCCGCGGCCAGATCCTCAAGGTGCGTCACCTCGTCACCGTCGAAGAAGTTGCAGGGGAGTAGATAAAACATGGCTGACATCATCAAGCTCCATGATCTGCGCCCGGCAGAGGGCGCCAACAAGGCCAAGACCCGCGTTGGTCGCGGTGAGGCCTCCAAGGGCAAGACCGCTGGCCGCGGTACCAAGGGCACCAAGGCTCGTAAGCAGGTTTCCGCTGCTTTCGAGGGTGGCCAGATGCCGCTGCACATGCGTCTGCCGAAGCTCAAGGGCTTCAAGAACCCGAACCGCGTCGAGTACCAGGTGGTCAACGTCGCGGACCTCGCGGAAGCATTCCCGCAGGGTGGCGACATTGCAGTTGCCGACATCGTCGCTAAGGGCCTCGTTCGCCCGAAGCAGCCGGTGAAGGTGCTGGCAGAGGGCGACATCAACGTCGCACTCAACGTCACCGCAAACAAGTTCTCCAAGTCCGCTGAGGAGAAGCTCAAGGCTGCTGGCGGTTCCGCCACCGTCGTCGAGTTCTCCAAGCGCGCTCCGAAGGACGCGTAAAGAGCCGAAAGCGTAACGCTTTCCGCGCTTGAGATAACCCCCATACTGGACAATCACTGTCCGGTGTGGGGGTTTTCGCTGTGCTGTAGCGGTAAAGTCGACCGTGAGTATCAACTTTTTAAGCACAGCTGCTAGGGTAGTGGGGTCAAACACGGCGACGGCCCGTTTTGTGTGCCTTCATGCACGAGTCGGCGCTGCACTATCCACTACCTTCCGCCGCGGTTCAGGTGGAAGCCAGGAGGCTATGTGTCCGCAATTGCTCAAGCGTTTAAGGATCCTGACCTTCGCAAGAAGATCTTGATCACCCTTGCGCTGATGATTCTGTACCGCGTAGGTGCCCAGATCCCGTCCCCGGGCGTTGATTACGCGTTGATCAACCAGCGACTCGAAGAGGTTGCCCAGGGTGACCGTGCCACGATGTTCTCCATCATTGGCCTGTTCTCCGGTGGTGCACTGCTGCAGTTGTCGATCTTCGCGATCGGCATCATGCCGTACATTACGGCGTCGATTATCGTGCAGCTGCTCACTGTCGTGATCCCGAAGTTCGAGGAGCTGAAGAAGGAAGGCCAGTCCGGCCAGGCGAAGATGACGCAGTACACGCGCTACCTCACGGTCGCGCTGGCGTTGCTGCAGTCCGCAGGTATCGTCGCGCTGGCAGACCGCGAGCAGCTGCTCGGCCAGGGAATGCCGGTGCTGGTGGAAGACCGCAATGTCTGGACCTTGATCATGATGATCCTTGTGATGACCTCCGGTGCGGTGCTCATCATGTGGCTCGGCGAGATCATCACTGAAAAGGGCGTGGGCAACGGTATGTCCCTGCTCATCTTTGCGGGTATCGCAACCCAGATCCCGTCCGAGGGTGCGTTCATCCTCCAGAACTCCGGTGCCTTGACGCTGATCCTCGTCATCCTTGCGCTTATTGCGCTGGTCGTCGGCATTGTCTTCATTGAGCAGGGCCAGCGTCGTATCCCGGTGCAGTACGCCAAGCGCATGGTGGGCCGTCGCCAGTACGGTGGTTCTTCCACCTACTTGCCGCTGAAGGTCAACCAGGCTGGCGTTATCCCGGTCATCTTCGCCTCGTCGCTGATGTACGTGCCGGTTCTGATCACACAGATCGTGACCATGAATAACCCGACTCCGCCGGACAACTGGTGGATGAACCACGTGATGGCATGGCTGCAGAACCCGGGTTCGTGGCAGTACATCCTCACCTACGTCGTGATGATCATCTTCTTCTCCTACTTCTATGTGTCGATCCAGTATGACCCGGTCGATCAGGCAGAGAACATGAAGAAGTACGGTGGCTTTATCCCGGGTATCCGTCCGGGCCGTCCGACTGCTGAATACCTCGCGTTCGTCATGAACCGCCTGCTGTTCGTCGGCGCGATTTACCTCGCGCTGATCGCAGTGCTGCCGAACCTGGCAATGGACGCCGGTATCACCGGCTCCGGCCGGATGGGTATGAGCGCGTTTGGCGGTACGGCCATCCTGATTATGGTTTCCGTGGCCCTGACCACGGTTAAGCAAATTGAATCCCAGCTTCTGCAATCCAACTACGAAGGACTTCTGCGATAATGCGTCTCGTTCTCCTTGGCCCTCCCGGTGCCGGCAAGGGCACCCAAGCCGCTATCCTTTCCGAAAAGCTCGGTGTTCCGCACATCTCCACCGGTGATCTGTTCCGCGCCAACATTGGCGAGGGCACCCCGCTCGGTGTTGAGGCAAAGAGCTACATCGACGCCGGCAAGCTTGTGCCGACCGATGTCACCGCACGCATGGTTGAGGATCGCCTGAACCAGGACGACGCGAAGGACGGCTTCCTGCTGGACGGCTTCCCGCGCACGGTGGAGCAGGCTGAGATCCTGACCGACCTACTGGCGAAGAAGGGCGAGAAGCTCGACGGCGTGCTCAACTTCGTTGTTGATGAGGACGTTGTCGTGGAGCGCATGCTCGCCCGTGGTCGTGCAGACGACAACGAGGAGACCATCCGCACCCGTCTCGCCGTGTACCGCGATGAGACCGCACCGCTGATCGACCACTACGGTGAGGAGATCATTTCTATCGACGCTGTGGGCGACGTCGACGAGATCAACCAGCGCGCCATGGCGCAGCTGGGCAAGTAGCCCGAATACGCTCAAGGCCGGTGTTCGCACCGGCCTTTCGCTTTTGCCTATCGACGACCACCACAAAGGAGCACCCCGCTATGGCATTCCGCAAACGCAAGATTGCCGCCAAAACCCCCGACGAACTCGATGCGATGGAGGCAGCCGGCCGCATTGTCGGTGTCGCGCTGCAGGAGGTCCGTGCTGCGGCAAAGCCGGGTGTCAGCACGCTTGACCTTGACAAGGTGGCGGAAACCGTCATTCGCGACCATGGCGCGGTGCCGACCTTCCTCGGATACCACGGTTTTACTGGCTCGATTTGTGCGTCGGTCAACGATGTGGTGGTCCATGGCATTCCATCCGCTGACGTGGTGCTCAATGAAGGGGACCTGGTTTCCATCGACTGCGGCGCAACGTTCAACGGTTGGGTAGGGGACAGTGCCTGGTCGTTCGGTATCGGTGAACTTGCACCGGATGTGGACGCGCTCAACCGCGCAACCGAGTGGGTGCTCGCAGAAGGCCTGAAAGCCATGGTTCCGGGCAACAAGCTCACTGACGTGTCTCACGCGTTGGAGTTGGCAACCTACGCCGCCGAGGAGAGTTTCGGCGTTGAGCTCGGCATTGTGGATGGCTACGGCGGGCACGGCATTGGCCGCACGATGCACGAAGACCCGTACCTGGCTAATGAGGGCAAGCCGAATCGGGGTCCTGTGATTCAGGAAGGTTCGGTGTTGGCGATCGAGCCGATGTTGATCCTGGGTGGTGGCTACGACACGCGCGTACTTGACGACGAATGGACGGTTACCACCCTCGATGGTTCACCGGCAGCACACTGGGAACACACCGTGGCAGCGACCGCTCAGGGACCACGAATTCTTACTCCGCGCGTATAAACGGCTGGCGCGTCGATGCGTGATTCATAGCTATACGGTTATACTTCCGGCATGTCTTACCGTCCTCGCCATGCAAAGCAGTCGCCGTTGAAGCGACGCGCAATTACGTTCGCTGCCGGTCTCGGTGTCGTCGCTACGCTTGCTGCACCTGTGACTGCGCAGGCAGCGCCTGCTCCGGCCCCGAATCCGGTTGCAACCTCCAGCCTTGATGCGCTGTCCTCGTCGGCAAACACCGCGTTTGCAAACCTGGATAAGTCTGCACGGGATGCAGCTTGGGATCTTCGCAACAACCTGCGCTTGCAGGCAGATGGGTTGGCGAATATCAGTCCGGATCTGCCGGCGAAGGCGAAGCAGCGTATCGACGAGATCGTGGAGGTTTTCTTCCCCGGACTCATCGCCGAGAAGACTCCGAAGCCGAAGCCTGCACCGAAGCCGGCTCCCGCTCCGGCACCAGCTCCTGCTCCGGCGCCGGCTCCGAACCCGCGTGCTGGCTTTGACTACGGTCCGTGCCCGGCCGATGCCAAGGCCTGCATTGACATTGATGGTCGCCGTTCCTGGCTGCAGAACAACGGTGTCATGTACTACCAGTCGGGCCTGATTGGTCCGGGCCGATCGGGCTACGAGACGCCGCGCGGTACCTTCTACGTCAACCGTAAGGTCAAGGACGAGATCTCCTGGGAGTTCGGCAACGCACCGATGCCGTACGCCACGTACTTCACCTACAACGGCATCGCGTTCCATGAGGGGGACCCGAGCATCCTGTCCCACGGCTGCATCCGCATGTACCGCGGAGATGCACAGCGCTACTTCAACGATCTGCAGATCGGTGACAAGGTCTACGTCTACTAGGCATCTTTGTTGCATATTGGCCCCGGCGAAATGCTGGGGCCTTTTGCGTTTTCGCAGGTGAGCGGATAAAGTAGTCCAACGGTGCTGCCACGAAGTGTTGGCAGGTACCGACTGTCACGGTAAGAAAACGTTTCTGCCTGCACATTTGCGGGCAGTGTAGGAAGTGGAGTGTATGGCAAAAGAAGGCGCAATCGAGGTTGAGGGCCGCATCGTCGAGCCCCTGAAGAACGCCATGTTCCGTGTCGAACTCGACAATGGGCACGAGGTTCTCGCCCACATCAGTGGCAAGATGCGCCAGCACTACATCCGCATCCTCCCTGAGGACCGTGTCGTGGTGGAGCTCTCTCCCTACGACCTGGAACGCGGGCGTATCACTTACCGCTACAAGTAAGCATTTCAGCCTCCTCACCCAGACCTGCTCATAGTGGGTCGTTTACCTCCGGCCACGGTGGCTGGAGCCGCGTGTAATCCCAACCCATCCTCCGGCACGGTCCGGATAAAGCGTTGGTTGACGTGGACGGGTGGGGAGAAAACCACCGTAACAACCCGAAAGGTACGTACCTCATGGCACGTCTAGCTGGTGTTGATCTCCCGCGCAATAAGCGCATGGAGATCGCTCTCACCTACATCTATGGCATCGGTGCAACCCGATCCAAGGAACTGCTCGAGAAGACGGGCATTTCTCCGGACCTGCGCACGGACGATCTGAGCGATGACCAGCTCTCCGCTCTGCGTGACGCGATTGAGTCCTCCTACACCGTCGAGGGCGACCTGCGCCGCGAGGTTCAGGCAGACATCCGCCGCAAGATCGAAATCGGCTCCTACCAGGGCATGCGCCACCGTCGTGGCCTGCCTGTCCGCGGCCAGCGCACCAAGACCAATGCGCGTACCCGCAAGGGCCCGAAGAAGACCATCGCAGGAAAGAAGAAGTAACCTATGGCTACTCAGACTCGTTCCGGTGCACGTCGCGGACGTCGCATCGTCAAGAAGAACGTGGCCGCAGGCCACGCATACATCAAGTCCACCTTCAACAACACCATCGTGTCCATCACGGACCCGCAGGGCAACGTCATCTCCTGGGCGTCCTCCGGCCACGTTGGCTTCAAGGGCTCCCGTAAGTCCACGCCGTTCGCTGCGCAGATGGCTGCAGAGAACGCTGCCCGCAAGGCAATGGACCACGGCATGAAGAAGGTCGACGTTTTCGTCAAGGGTCCGGGCTCCGGCCGCGAGACCGCTATCCGTTCGCTCCAGGCTGCCGGCCTGGAGGTGTCTTCGATCTCCGACGTGACGCCTCAGCCGTTCAACGGCTGCCGTCCGCCGAAGCGTCGTCGCGTTTAAGGCTGAAAGGAAAAGAGGTAAAGAGACATGGCTCGTTACACCGGCCCTGCTACCCGTAAGTCCCGTCGCCTCCGCGTCGACCTCGTCGGCGGCGACATGTCCTTCGAGCGTCGCCCGTACCCTCCGGGGCAGGCTGGCCGCGCTCGCATCAAGGAATCCGAGTACCTGCTCCAGCTGCAGGAGAAGCAGAAGGCCCGCTTCACCTACGGTGTGATGGAGAAGCAGTTCCGTCGCTACTACGAAGAAGCGAACCGTCGCCCGGGCAAGACCGGCGACAACCTGCTCATCCTGCTGGAGTCCCGTCTGGACAACGTTGTCTACCGTGCTGGTCTGGCTAAGACCCGCCGTCAGGCACGTCAGCTCGTGTCCCACGGCCACTTCACGGTCAACGGCAAGAGCATCGACGTTCCGTCGTTCGCGGTAACGCAGTACGACATCATCGACGTCCGTGAGAAGTCCCGCAACATGCTGTGGTTCGAAGAGGCTCAGGACAACCTCCTGGACGCTGTCGTTCCGGCTTGGCTGCAGGTCGTTCCGGACACCCTGCGCATCCTCGTGCACCAGTTGCCCGAGCGCGCTCAGATCGAGGTGCCGCTGCAGGAGCAGCTCATCGTCGAGCTTTACTCGAAGTAAACTTTCACACGTTTGCTTCACCCCGCGCGCCGTCCACGGTGCACGGAATCTTCCATATCAGTCCCTACCGGCTTCATATAGCGGGAGCCAAAGGAGAAGTTCATGCTCATCTCTCAGCGTCCTGAATTGACCGAGGAGTACATCGATACCAACCGCTCGAAGTTCGTCATCGAGCCGCTCGAGCCTGGTTTCGGTTACACCCTGGGCAACTCCCTGCGTCGCACGCTGCTGTCGTCCATCCCGGGCGCAGCCGTGACGTCCATCAAGATCGACGGTGTGCTCCACGAGTTCACCACGATCAACGGTGTCAAGGAGAATGTCTCCGAGATCATCCTCAACATCAAGGACCTCGTGCTGTCTTCCGACTTTGACGAGCCGGTAGTCATGCAGCTTGCAGTCGAGGGGCCGGGCGACGTCACCGCAGGTGACATCGAGCCACCGGCAGGCGTGGAGATCCACAACCCGGATCTGCACATCGCCTCCCTTAACGAGCAGGCACGCCTGGAGATGGAGCTTGTTGTCGAGCGCGGCCGTGGCTACGTCCCGGCTATGCCGAACTCCGGTGGAGAGGCCGGCCGTATCCCGGTCGACCAGATTTACTCGCCGGTGACCCGTGTTGCTTACAAGGTTGAGGCAACTCGTGTTGAGCAGCGCACCGACTTTGACAAGCTCATCATCGACGTTGAGACGAAGAACTCGATGACCGCACGTGACGCGCTCGCGTCGGCTGGTTCCACCCTGGTGGAGCTCTTCGGCCTGGCTCGTGAGCTCAACACCGCTGCAGAGGGCATCGAGATCGGCCCGTCGGCTCAGGAGTCCGAGTACATCGCTGCGTACTCCACGCCGATCGAGGACCTGAACTTCTCTGTTCGTTCCTACAACTGCCTGAAGCGTCAGGAGATCCACACCGTGGGCGAGCTTGCTGAGTACAGCGAGACCGACCTGCTGGACATCCGCAACTTCGGCCAGAAGTCGATCAACGAGGTCAAGATCAAGCTCGCTAACCTGGGCCTGACCTTGAAGGACGCTCCGGAAGATTTCGACCCGACCCAGCTCGAAGGCTACGACGCCGAAACTGGCGATTTCGTGGACGACGGCGCGGACGAGACCGAGTAACACAACAGAGCACGCGCTCAACTAACCGCATACGAGGAGTTCGAATATGCCTACCCCCAAGAAGGGTGCCCGCCTCGGAGGGTCCGCCTCGCACCAGAAGCACATTCTGGCCAACCTGGCGCAGTCCCTCTTCGAGAACGGCGCTATCAAGACGACGGACGCTAAGGCACGTGCCGTGCGTCCGTACGCTGAGAAGCTGATCACCAAGGCGAAGAAGGGCACTGTGGCTGACCGCCGCGCAGTCCTCGCTGAGCTGCCGAACAAGCAGGTTGTTAACTACCTGTTCAACGAGCTCGCGCCGAAGTTCGAGAACCGTGAGGGCGGCTACACCCGCTCCATCAAGCTCCCGAACCGCTCCGGTGACAACGCTCCGATGACCCAGATTTCCCTGGTGCTCGAGGAGACCGTTACCACCGAGGCAACCCGCGCTGCACGCGCAGCTGCATCCCGCCAGGCTGAGGAGGCCAAGGCTGAGGAGGCTCCGGCAGAGTAGACCACCGAGGCTCCGGCAGAGGAGACCGCTGCTGAGGAAGAGAAGTAAACTCACTTCCTTCCTCGCGTAACGCCCAGCTACCCCGTGTAGCTGGGCGTTTTGTATTGCCCAGATAAGATTGATCGCCATGGATGAGACGATGCGGCTGCGTTTGGATATCGCCTACGATGGCACCGATTTTCACGGTTGGGCGCGCCAGAAAAGCGGCATCCGCACAGTCCAACAGACCATCGAAGAGGCGTTGAGCCTCGTGCTGCGTAGTAGCGTCTCCCTTACCGTCGCTGGACGCACCGACGCAGGAGTCCATGCCTCGGGACAGACCGCCCATGTGGATATTCCTCGCAGCAGCCTTGATCAGCGTTCGATTGAGGGGGACCCGGGACGGTTGGTTCGTCGATTAGCAAAACTGCTCCCGGAAGACGTTCGCGTATTTAATGTCGAGGAAGCGCCAGAGGGGTTTGACGCGCGTTTCTCGGCGTTGGCCCGCACCTACGTATATCGGGTGACTACGCATCCGGCAGGTGCGTTGCCAACACGGGCGCGCGATACGGCGGTGTGGCCAAAACCTATCAACCTTGAGACGACACAGGCGTGTGCCGATGCGCTTGTGGGCTTGAACAACTTCGCGGCGTTTTGCCGCCCGAAGGAGCATGCCACCACGATCCGCGACGTGCATTCTTTCGAGTGGTCGCAGGTCGAGGACACCGTGTACGAAGCGCGCATTGTTGCGGATGCGTTTTGCTGGAATATGGTTCGCGCGCTGACCGCGACGTGTTTAACCGTCGGGGAGGGCCGCCGGGGGAGTGACTGGCCAAAGGAGCTCTTGCTTCGCGACGAACGCGCGCCCGAAGTCCCACTCGCTCCCGCTCGTGGCCTGACGTTGGTCGGCGTCGAGTATCCCGCTGATTCTGAGTTAGCTGCCCGCGCCGAAGCTACCCGCGCGCGTCGCGAGATGTAGCATGCTTGGGTTACTGACAATCTGGGAGGTGCGATGACCACAGCAGCCGCAGCATGGTTTGCAGTTGTGTTTTTCCTGCTTCCCGGATTCCTGGTGGCGTGGGCTGCAGGCCTCCGAGTTCCTGCAGCGGTGACCACGGCGCTGCCGGTGACCTTCGGTGTTATCGGAGTGTCGTCGTGGATGTGGGGCGTGACTAGTGCGCCGTTTAACCTGTGGACGTTCGGGGTGAGCATGGTGCTTGCCCTCGCGGTGGCTGGCGGGTGGCGCTATGCGTTTGCACGCAAGGCCCGCCGCGGTGGTGATGTGCCGTGGCACCGTGCGCTTTTTCCCGGCAAGGTGGAGTGGACGCACTGGGGCATTCCGTTTGTCGGGGTAGCGGTCGCGGCGTGGATGGCAGTTACGGACCGGCTGTCGTGGTTGGCTCAGATGCCCAACGGTGCGGACAATATCGTCCAGGGGTGGGATTCGCAGTGGCATGCGAATGCGGTGCGGTTTGTGATGGAGACGGGCGTGGCGTCGTCGACACGCATGGGCGAGCTGCAGAACTTCGAAACGCACGCGCGGCTGTTCTACCCGTCGGGATTCCACGCGGGTGTTGCTCTCTTTGCGGAGGCTGCTGGACTTGAGCCGATTCGGGCGGTCAACATCGCGTCGACGGTGCTGCCAGCGGTGGCACTGCCGCTGACCATGGTGAGTCTGGTGTTCGCGTTTATGCGCTCGACTGGGCTCACCGCGCAGATTGCCGCCGCGTTTGCCGCGATCATGGCGTACGCGGCCCCGCAGCTGCTGTGGGTGCCCGACTACGTGGGGATGTGGCCGTACCTGTTTGCGATGACCCTGACCGGCATCGTGGTTTGGCAGTTCCTTGAAGTTCCGGCACGGCATGCGGGTGCGCTGCCTGCTGCGATCGGGTTCCTTGGCGTGTTGTGCACACACCCGTCTGCGGTGACCGTGGTGGTACTCGGCGTCATCTTTGCGTGGGCGACGTCGCTGCTGGTTCGCCCGGTGCGCTCGCGTCGCAGCGATACGGTGTGGATGGCACTCCCGGCAGCCGCGGCAACGCTCGTGTTTTTGCCCCAAGTGCTGGCGGGGTCGGACCAGGCGAGTGAGGTTGCCTCATGGGCGCCGCAGGAGAAACTAGGCCGCGGCGGCGCGTGGGGGAGTGCGTTTCGGATGGACACCCGGCACGTCTCTCAGTTTTTCCCGGACTTCGACCCGACGGTGATGCTGTGGCTCGCCGGTGCAGGCGCGCTGGCGTTGGTGCTGTGGCGCGGCCAGGTGTGGCCTGTGCTGTTGTATGTGGTTTCGCTTGCGGTGACCGCAAATGCGCTCACACCATTCGATAACGCGTGGGGCGATGTACTGGCCATGGTGGGCAACCTGCACTACAGCACGGGGCACCGGCTGATCATGCCGGTGGTGATGTGCGTGTGGGCAGCGGCCGCCATCGGCATTGCTGTGATTATCCGCCTTGTCACCTTCGCTCCACTCGCAGCACGAACCGGTACGGGGCAGCGAGCCACGGTGCTGGCGTCGATCGCGGTGGCGGTGATCGCCGGGTCGGCGGCGGTGCCACAGGTACGCAACCACACTGAGGCTGGTGCACAGGACGCGTTTGCTACCCCGCGCCAAAGCGGACGGATGGTAAGCGCGGATGACCTCCAGGTGTTTGACTGGTTGGCGACCCAGGACGCAGCGTGGGAAGGCACGATCATGGGTGATCCTGCGGATGGATATTCGTGGATGTATGCCTACAACGGGTTGCCGTCGGTTTCCCGGCACTACCTATGGCCGACCGGCGGGATTGGCTCAGCGCACGACACAATTTTCCAGCACGCGGACTTCATCGGAGAAGACAACGGCGAAGTGGTGGAGCAGGCGCTGAAGGACTTGAACGTACGGTTCTTTGTGCTCAGCCCGGGGTCGTTTTGGGCGGACCAGAAACCGCAGTATCCGATGCTGCGGGCGTTCTGGGCGTCAAACGGGGTGACGCCGGTGTATCGCAAGGGCACGACGTCGGTGTTTGCGGTCAACAGCGAGTTCTCCACCGCCCAGTTGCGGGCGATGCGCAAAGACGGACAGGACCACGGCTCGGATGAGCTATTCGAGCTTGAAGATGCCGGTGTAGCCGCCTGGTAGATGCGCGCGGGGTGCTAAGGCTGTAGCCTGTTGAGTACTTACTCGGGGGAGGGGGAATTATGGCGAAACTTTTGCCTACTACACGTGCCCAGGTTTCGGGCCACCAGTTCATGCGCCGTCGTATGGAGCATGGGTTGTTGTTCGGGGATATCCGGATGATTCATGACCCGTTGTCGGCGCGCCATCGCGCCACGGTGTTTGGTGTTGCTGCGGTGGTGATGATCGCCGGGGTGATGGGGTTGTTTGCGTGGATGCGTCCGAATGCAGATCCGGGGGATGCCCCGATTCTGCGGGCGTCGGACGGCACGCTGTATGTGCGTGTTGATGACACTGTTCATCCGGTGACCAATCTTTCTTCTGCACGCTTGATTGCTGGTGCGGCGGCTGATCCGTCGCGGGTGGGTGATGAGCATTTGGCGGCGATGCCACGTGGCGTTCAGGTGGGTATTGTGGCTGCGCCGGCGATGTTTGCGCCGGAGGGTGCGGTTGATGCTGCATGGTCGGTGTGTGCGGTGCCGGGCCGTGTGACGGTGGTTGCGGGGCAGCGTCCGGAGCCTTTGCTTGGCGACGACACCGTGCTGGCCACCGACGGCACCCGCCAATGGTTGGTGACTGGTGAGGGCAGACAGTTGCTGCCTGATGCGACTACTCCGCACGGGCGTATCGTGCGCCGTGCGTTGGGGGTCGGGCACACCACTCCGATGTGGGAGCCACCGTTGCAGGTGATGACGGCGCTGAAGGAATTGCCACCGGTATCAGTACCTGCGCCCGACCGGCTGCCAGAAGTATTGGTCGCTGAGAGCGGTGCGTGGGCGCTGTTCAACGGGAGAATCGAGCCGCTCAGTGAGGTGCAGCAGGCAGTGCTGTTGGATGCTGGCGCGAAGCAACGCAGCATCGGCCGCGAACAGTTAGCCACGTATCAGGACGGGGACTTAGGGCTGACGATTCCAGAGCGTCGCCCGCAGTGGGTTGACCCGGTGCAGCAGACGGTATGCGTGGACCAGGACCGTGGTGGCGCGGTGCAGTCCGGTACAGAACACGACGGTACAGAACACGCTGGTGCAGCACGGTACGGTGCAGTGCGATCCGGTGATACTTCGGCGATTGCGTTGTCTGGGACGTCGGTGGCGACACACTTTGTGGGGCTTGCGGATGGCTCGATCGGTGTGGATTCCGGACATGGCTTCCACGTCGTGGCGAGCAACGGGTTGCGCCACCGTGCACCCGATGCGGAAACACTTGCCACGGTGGGTGCGGTGCATGTCGAGCGCGTGCCTTGGGAGATTGTCAGCCTCTTGCCGGAGGGCGAGGAGCTGACCCGGGCTGCTGCTTTGACCGCCACGTACTAACAGCACACAGCACAAGGACACCCAGTAGAGCGAACACAACTGCGCCGAGGCCGACACTGCTGAACCGTTTCGCGGCCAAGGAGGCGGTGCGCTCTGTTGGGGCCACGGTGACGGTGTCCCGTGGCGCGATGTCGTCCGGCGTGAGTTGGCTGATCACGTTGTGCGGGGTGATTGCGCCGCCGCCGTGTTGTGCTGCGGCGGTGATGAGCGTGCGCACGTGGTCCGGCGTGATGCCGGGGTAGCGCTGCATGAGCAACGCGGCCGCACCACTGACTACCGGTGCGGCGAAGCTGGTTCCAACGTAGGGGCGTGACCCGTCGCGGGTGAGCGTGCCGTCGGCCCAGCCGTTGCCGCTGGATGCGAGCGCGTGTGGGACAAGACCGGCTGCGGAGATTTCCGCTGGCAAGGAGTATGACGCGAGCGTGTGGGTGTCCTCGCGAGCCCCCACAGCAAGCACCGTGGGAAACAGAGCTGGGATCACGCTAAAGCCTGGTTCACAATCGGCGCTGGTGTTGCCGGATGCGGCGACGACGACTGCGCCGTCGGCCTCGGCACGGTGCAACGCGCCGCGCAGCCCATTGAGGTCGATGCGCGAGGCAAGCCCCGGGTCCACACAGGACACGACAGAGACGTTGAGCACGCGCGCCCCCTCGTCGAGCGCGTTGTTGATTGCAGAGGCGAGCGTCTCAAGGTCCCCCGCGACAGATTGGCCGCGGCCACCGCGGTAATGGGCTGACGTTTGGCGCACCGCGAGGATCTCCGCATCTGGTGCGATGCCGAGCGTGCGCCCAGCGATGACGCCGGCGACGACGGTGCCGTGGCTGTCGCAGTCCGCAAGCGCGTTGTCGCCGACAAAGTCGGCTCCGGGGCGCAGGTGATTAAGTTCCGGGTGTGGAGCGACGCCAGTGTCGATGACGGCGACGCGCACGCCGGCTCCGGTGGCGAAGCGACGGAGCTCGTGGAGCTCCGCAGGTGTCTCACCTGGTGGTTGTGCTGCCGAAGGCACGGCGCAGGCGATGTCTTGGGCGGAGGCGTAGGTAAGCGAGCCCGGCGCGAGTGCTGCAGGTGCGCAGAGTACAGGCATGGCGAGCATCAGTGGCAACAGTGCGGAAGCGGGCAGGGAACGTGTGCGCATTGTTACAGCCCTCGAATCAGGTCGAAGACCCCGGTGAGGTGTACCGCGAGTGGGATGACGGCGATGAGGGCGGCGATTTCGGCACGTTCGAACCAGACAACGGTTGTCGGTTCTAGGTCGGGTACGCGCCGGGCCCACAGCACGGTGGTTGTAGCTGCCAGTGCGGTGAGGACGGCGATGGTGATGAGGGCGGGATGCGGGTCGTCGATACGCACGATGCTGATGGCGGAAGCAATGACTGCCGCGAGTGCTATCGCCATCAGCGCAATGAGGGTTGCAGCCCAGTGGTGGCGCGATGCGTAGACGACGAGTGCGCCAGCGATGCAGGTGCAGAACACGAAGTTCCATGCACCGCCGCTGCTGCCGATCTGGAGGAGCGCAGGGATGCTCACTGTGGCAATTCCGGCGGTGACTGCGCTGGCGATGGTGGTGGCGACTCGGCTGCGTGCGTCGACGTCTGGTTGGTATTCGTCGGCGCGATCGAATTCTTCGCCGGCGGTGGGCACGTGCGCCACGGCAAGGCCTGCAGCACGGGTGGCGATGCCGGGTGTGGCGGCAACCGTAAACAGGCCGGTGAGGACGGATAATGCGGCAGGCGCGTTTGCGGCGGGCAGCCAGGTGCCTAACGTGCCGATGCCGCTGAGCACACCAACCGTGACAGCAAACGCCACCAATGCAGGGCCTGCAAGGCGCAGAGCCACTCCAATGCCGACGGTGATGAAGGCTGTGACGACACCTGCGAGTGCGCCAAGAGCAACGTCTGTGCTGTGCAGGTTCGGTTCTGTGCCACCGATGACCCATGTGGCGGCGGCCCAGCCGAGGCACAACGGCGCGGCAGCAAACACGGCGGGCGATTTCGCAACAGCAGCGAGGGTGAGCGCACATAACCCGGTGACGGCGAAGGTCGCGGGAGGTGGGGTAAACATGCTGAGCAGCAACGCAATGCACGCTAACCCTACGAGGGTTGCGGCGGCGTCGAGGCCGCGCACGCTGCGGGCATTGCGGCCTGCGTGCGCGAGGGCGTCGGCGGCGTCGCGTACCACGGGAGGTGCGATGGGTTCTTTGGGGCGCAGGGCGATCACGGCGCCGTCGTGAAGCTTGAGCGCGTACAACGGCGTGTGCATGTCGAGTGGGCGTCCGCCTGCCGTGGAGATTTCCCACGGGCGGTGGATCTGCGGCAGTTCCACAAGACGCGCCAATTCGGGCAGCACCTCTGCAAACGTTGAGGATGTCGGCAGTGTGACATCGATATCGCGGTGAAACGCCGCAACAGAAACACGTACGGTTACGCGCACAATGTGGTGCGCCGAAGTAGCAACCAAAACTCTTCCCCCGGAAGTCTCAACGCGTGGCCCCCATTTGCCACGCAACTTGGGCCAGTATGGCGCACCGTTACGCTGCAGTCCAGCTTTTCGTACCCCTTTGGCGGGCAAATGGTCTACACTGCGCTCAACACTATGCCCAACACAGTTCGGGGGAACTGTGGCCACATGGGGTGAAAAGGGGGGATCCACGAATGCTCGGGTTAGACCACGATGCTGTGCTCGCACCAACTGCGGGCACACCTGACGTGCCGGCACTGCCAACAGGACAACTGCGTGCAGAGCCAGTCCCAACAGCGCAAAAGCCGCAGACGCAGCCGGTGATCAAAATCTTGCTGCCAATTGTGATGGTGGTTGCCGTTGGTGCGGTGATGGCGCTGATGATGACATCTGGACGCACTGTGAGCCCAATGATGTTGATCTTCCCGCTGATGATGCTTTTCGGACTGTTGGGCATGATCAATCCGCAAGATCGGCAGGGAGATATCAACGAAACGCGCCGGGTGTACCTGCGCCACCTGGATGCGTTGACCCGGAAGGCGCGCGCGAACGCAGCGCAACAGCGCGCGCACGCGACAGGGTTGCACCCGGCTCCGGCAGATCTTGTTGCTGCGACACCGGTGGAGCGGGTTTGGGAGCGCACTGCGGCGTCACCGCTGGCGTTGACCGTCCGGTTGGGGACTGGCAGCGGTGCGCTGTGCACGCCTGTCGATGTAGAGGATCCGGGAAGCCCAGAGGACCTTGACCCGGTGTGCGCGGTGAGTCTTCGTCGCACTGTCGCTGCCGTAAGCACCGTGCCTGGCATGCCGATTGTTGTGCAGCTCGATGCATTTCCCGCGGTCACCTTGGCTGGTCCCGGCGCGCATGAGGTGGCGCGTTCCATCGTGTGCCAACTCGCGTTTTTTCATGGGCCCGAGTTGGTCAGCATCGACGCGCCATTCGCGTGGGCGAAGTGGCTGCCGCACGCTCGCGCGGAACATGCACGTTTTCGCGTGGTGCTTATCGACGCCACCGTGGAGCACCTCCACGCCCCCGACGCCGACTGTGTGATTGTCGTCCACCCGGACGAGCACTACTTTGTGGACCCGGATGCCTTCCACCTCGTGTGCACCGATACGCTCGCTGCGGTCACCGAACAGGGCATGGAGCAACTCGGCCTTCCGGACTCGTTCACTGACGCGCAGGCCGAGTTCATCGCTCGCCACCTCGGGTTCTACCGACGCCCAGAAGGCGCAAGTGAGGACACTGGCGATCTGCTTGCCATGCTGGGGATTACGGACCTGGACGCACTCGATGCCACCACCATGTGGCCGGGGATGCGCAACAAGCTTGTCGTGCCCATCGGCGCGACCCCCGATGGGCAGCCGGTGTACCTGGACTTCAAAGAATCAGCGCTCGGTGGCATGGGCCCACACGGGCTCTGCATCGGAGCTACCGGTAGTGGTAAGTCCGAACTGCTTAAGGAAATCGTTGTTGCGCTTGCCGCAACGCACTCGCCGGACGAGCTCAACTTGGTGCTTGTGGACTTCAAGGGCGGCGCAACCTTCCTCGGCTGCGAGGACCTGCCCCACACCAGTGCGGTGATCACCAACCTTGAAGACGAGGCCGTGCTGGTCGAGCGCATGTTTGATGCCATCTCCGGCGAGTTGAACCGCCGCCAGGAACTGCTGCGTGCCGCAGGCAACTTTGCGAATATCACCGACTACACCCGCGCCGGGCACACACTGCCGTCGCTGGTGATCATCGTCGACGAGTTTTCAGAACTGCTCTCGCAACACCCGCACTTCGCGGACCTTTTCGTCGCGGTGGGACGGCTGGGCCGCTCACTTGGTGTGCACTTGTTGCTCGCCTCGCAGCGGCTCGAGGAAGGCAAGCTGCGCGGGCTCGATTCCCACTTGTCGTATCGCATCGGGTTGAAGACGTTTTCCGCAGGGGAGTCGCGCCAAGTCCTCGGCGTGCCGGATGCCTATGAACTGCCCAGTGAGCCGGGCTCGGGTTACCTCAAGTCAGGTATGGAACTCACCCGCTTCAGGGGTTCTTACGTGTCCGGTCCGCTGACCCGCCAGGTGTTGTCGCACCCAGCGGACGCGCCGACAGTGCGGTTGTTTACCGGCGACGAGATAGAAATCGCCCCGCAAACTGTTACCGATACCGACTATTCGACAACGCTGTTCGACGCCGTTGTGGAGAAAGCCCGCGACGTCGCCGCAACCCGGAGCATGCGCGCCCACCAGGTGTGGCTGCCACCGTTGCCGGATACGCTCGCGCTTTCTTCGCTTGTCGACGACACCATCGCCCTCGTCGACGAGCCCTATCGCCAACTCCAAGTCCCCTTCGCCGTGGACTTTTCCCGTGCCGGTGGGCATGTTGCCATTGCTGGTGCGCCGCAGACGGGGAAGTCGATGGCGGTGCGGTCGATCGTCGCCAAGCAAGCGCTGTGTCGCACAACCGATGAGGTGGCGATCTACATCATCAACGCTGGCGGCGGCGACTACAGCGACATCGAGTCCCTGCCTCACGTGGCGGGTGTGGCGAACGCGAAGGATGAAGAACGCACGCGCCGTGTTATCGACGAGGTCACCGGACTCCTGGATGCGCCTGCCTCGCGCGCGACACTGCTCGTTGTCGATGGTTGGCATGCGTTGCTGGCCAACGATTCCAAACTCGAAGACCTGCGTGATCCTTTGGCGCGAATCGCCTCCGAAGGCCCTGCGGCACGCGTGCACCTGCTGATTACCACACAGCGGTGGAACGCGGTGCGTGCGAATGTGCGCGACCTCATCGGCACCCGCATCGAGATGCGCCTGACCGAGCCGATGGATTCGCTGATCGACCGCAAGGCCCAAGAACGTCTCGCCGCCGTGCCGGGACGTGCGCTCACCCCGGACGGCAAAGTCATGCATGTCGCGCTGACCAGCGCCGAAGACATCGCACACATCGCAGCCCAGGCGGCGAGCCAGACGCCGGTGCCACGCCTGCGCGTGCTGCCAGCAAGAGTCGACGCGCAACCGCTTATCGACGGCACCCGCATCCCACTCGGCATTGGCGGAGCGGACCTTGCACCGCTGTACTCCACCGGCCACATCCTGGCCATCGGCGCAGGCGGCGCGGGCAAATCCGCCTTCATCGCCAGCACGATTGCGGCTATTTCAGCGATGCCACGCGAACAAGCCCGCATGGTGATCTGCGACCCGCGCCGGGCACACCTGGCTCATGCGGACAGCGACATGGTCGCGGCGTACGCAGCTTCCTCGAGTGCGCTCACCGATGCGGTGCGCTCGCTGGCCACCACGCTGACCTCGCGACTGCCGGGCAGCGACGTCACGCCCGCCCAACTGGCAGACAGGTCCTGGTGGGCAGGCCCAGAGCTCTACTTGCTTATCGACGATCTCGACCTGGTCGGCGACGAACCACTGCGCCCAATCATCGACTTGTTGCCCCACGCGCGTGACATCGGCTTGCACATCGTGGTGGCACGCAAGTTCGGCGGTGTTGGGCGTGCCATGTTTGGCCCGTTCCTCGCCGCTGTGAAAGACCTTCACCCAGACGTGCTGATTCTGGACGGCACCAAGGACGAAGGCGCACTCTTCGGCGTCCGACCGGCACCGCAGCCACCAGGGCGCGCAACGCTCGTACAGGGCGAGCCGAAGGGCATGATCCAACTGCCGATGCTGAATATGGGGGACTAAATGACAGACCTGCGCATTACCGCGACCGATGCGTCGACCGTGTTCACCGGTGCGGCCGACGTCCACCGCTTCGACGCGCCAAGCAGCCGTGAAATCGCGAACACGATCCGCACTGTGCTGGGGCCGAACCCAGACGGGGCACACGTGCACATCACCGCAGACGACACGCGCCTACGCGAGCTCGAGTACGCCTTGGCGGACTACGACATTGACTTAACCACCGAACTCCTTGGTCCCGATCCGGCAGACGTGCCACGTTTGCTCAACGCACCCTCCGCGCCACCTGCGCCGTGGGATCCGCCACGGGACCCGCCGACAGACACGTTCGCGGCGATTGCGGACAACCGCTCGTCAAACATCGGCGTCTGGATCATCGCCGCAGTCGTCGCGGTGGTCGCAGTCGTGTGTGCGGTGGTCATCTTCAACGTTGTCTGGAAAGGCAGCGTTGGCAGTGCCGGCAGCGCCAGCAGTGCAGCGAACACGGACAGTTCAATTGCGACACCGACGGCTACTGAAGCTGCGGCGGGGGCAACGCCGTCTGTGGCGGTGGAGTCGTCGATACGCGAAGAAGCACCGCAGACCGTCCTGCTTGAACAAGACGGCCTTCAAGTGGAACTGCCTGCCGGGTTCGCTCTTGAGGCCGACGATGGCACATGGCGCGCAACCGGCGATGATCCGAATTTCCGCCTCCACATCGCCGTCGAGAGGCTGTACCAATTACCGGCCAAGACTATGGCCGAGCAACTCCTCGCCGATGTTGAGGCGGACCCGCAAACAGAACTTGTGGACACGGACGGCACCTCGGTGACCTACCTGGAGCGCGCCGCGGATGGATCGCAGGCGCTCTGGAAGACCTGGCCGCACGGCACCACCCAGCTTTTCGTGGGCTGTCACACGCGCCATGAACCCACCACAGTGCAACGCGCAACGTGTCGAATGGCCATGGAAACCGCTGAATTTAAGGGGGCTGACATGCGGACATGAAAAACTTTTGAATTCGATGGAACCGAAAGCACCAAATGTCAGTCAGATATATGAACGGCAAACACACACCGTTCATCCAACCTAAACACACAAGGGGGAAACCATGGAGCTGTTCGCCACTGAAGCGGAGGTCATGCGCGCCGCCGCAGACCGTACCGACGACACCAACGCAAACGTCAACCGTGAAATCGATCGCATCCAACAGGTAGTCGAATCCACTCGCAACTACTGGGTGGGCAACGCGCAGCGCAGTTTCGACGACCTGATGATGCGCTACGACGACGCTCAAAAGCGTTTGTCGGAGGCGTTGACCGCGATCTCCGCGAACATTCGCGACAACGCGAAGCACTACGAGTCCACCGACGCAACCAACACCGACAGCCTCCGTCAGCTCGCTGGCGGACTCGCACTCTAACCACAAGGGGGAACCACCATGCAGATCAAATACGACTTCGCTCAGATCGCCGGCGCATCCGAAGACATGCGCGCATCCGCATCCCGCATCAACGGCGACCTGGCCGAACTGAAGCAGATGCTCCAGCCCATGGTCCAGACCTGGGAAGGTACCGCCGCCACCGCCTACCAGGCACACCAAGCCAAGTGGGATCAAGCGGCAGAGGATCTCAACCAGATCCTCACCCAGATCGCGCAGACCGTTGAAGATGGCAACTCCACCATGTTGGCCGTCAACAACGCTGCAGCGAACAGCTGGGGCTAACCAACAGACTTGCGTCGGGGCGACAACGCCGACTATCGGGGGATAGGGCGCGGCAGACCCGTCCCCGGCGCATCCACAAAAGAAAAAGGGGGACTCGGGGGAAACGCCGCCGCAGGTGACTATGGGGAACACCTGCGGCGGCGTTTTTGTTTTGTGGCCAGATTGCCGTAGTGTTTAACCCCTGTGTGTCCCGCCTGACGCGCGTTTCGGGTCTCCACCGGCCGCCGGAACCGTCGAGGAACATGCGAAGTATGGCCGGCAGCAATCTAGACAGACTTTAAGGAGTCATGCATGTCTACTTACCACCCGAAGAGCGGTGACGTGACCCGTAACTGGTACGTCATCGACGCAACCGACGTGGTGCTGGGCAAGCTTGCTTCCACCGCAGCAGACCTGCTGCGCGGTAAGCACAAGCCGCAGTTCGCACCGAACGTTGACACCGGCGATCACGTCATCGTGATCAACGCCGACAAGATCCACATCTCCTCCAACAAGCGCGATCGCGAGATGCGTTACCGCCACTCCGGCTACCCGGGTGGTCTGAAGTCCATGACCCTGGGCCGCGCACTGGACGAGCGTCCGGACCGCGTGATCGAGGAAGCTGTGAAGGGCATGATGCCGCACAACAAGCTCTCCCGCCAGTCCATCAAGAAGCTGCACGTCTTCGTCGGCTCCGAGCACCCGTACGCTGCTCAGAAGCCGGAAACCTACGAGTTTAAGCAGGTGGCACAGTAATGACCGAGCCGAACAACTACGACAACCTCGCTGCCGACACCGACATCGATGCCGCAACCGCAGCAACCGAGGAGTTCAACTACACCATCGGTGACGCAATTGCGCCGGAGGCTGACGCTGCTGAGGAGACCGTTGAGGTCGCACCGCTGCACGAGGGCCCGATCCAGACTGTTGGTCGTCGTAAGCGCGCAATCGCTCGCGTGACCGTCGTCGAGGGCGAAGGCAAGATCACAGTCAACGGCCGTGAGTTCGAGGAGTACTTCCCGAACAAGCTGCACCAGCAGGACATCCTGACCCCGCTGACGCTGCTCGAGCGCGAGGGCCAGTTCGACATCAAGGCCAACATCTCCGGTGGCGGCCCGACCGGCCAGTCCGGTGCTCTGCGTCTGGCTATTGCCCGCGCACTGAACATCTACAACCCGGCTGAGCGCCCGACCCTGAAGAAGGCCGGCCTGCTCACCCGTGACGCTCGTGCCGTGGAGCGCAAGAAGGCTGGTCTGCACAAGGCCCGTCGCGCACCGCAGTACTCCAAGCGTTAATCGCTGGCTTACTCCACACGCCGTCGCCCATGTTCTGGGTGGCGGCGTTTGCCGTTTCTTCTGTCATTGTTGGTGAGCGGACCGGTTGCGAGGGTTCGTCGATAAGCAATTGCAGCAAGCATGCATAATTGTGGGCATGACTCGATTGTTTGGAACTGATGGTGTTCGCGGCTTGGCCAACGAGGCGTTGACAGCGCCGTTGGCGTTGAAGCTCGGCGCAGCTGCGGCAACGGTGCTGACGAAGGACCGTCGCTCGGGGAAGCGTCGCCCAGTAGCGCTCATTGGGCGCGACCCGCGCGTCTCCGGTGAGATGCTGGCGGCAGCGATGGCAGCCGGCATGGCGTCGAAGGGCGTGGACGTGCTGCGTGTCGGTGTGATTCCGACGCCTGGCTTGGCGTTTCTTACGGACGACTACGGAGCCGACATCGGTGTAATGATTTCCGCCTCCCACAACCCGATGCCGGATAACGGGATCAAGTTCTTCTCCGCTGGTGGTCACAAGCTGCCGGACGATATTGAAGACGAGATTGAGCGCGCCATGGACGAGCTGGAGGAAGCCGGCCCGACCGGCACCAGCATCGGCCGTGTGATTGAGGAGGCCCCAGATGCGCAGAGCCGCTACCTGGCGCATCTGGCTGATGCGGTAAGCACCGACCTGTCGGGCATCAAGGTTGTGGTGGACTGCGCGAACGGTGCAGCGTTCGAGGTAGCCCCGAAGGCGTATGCGGCAGCGGGGGCTGACGTGACCGCGATCTTTAACAAGCCCGACGCCTACAACATCAACGACGGCGCAGGCTCCACGCATATGGAGCAGATTCAGCGCGCAGTGGTTGAGCACGGCGCGGACCTTGGTTTGGCGCACGATGGTGACGCGGATCGTTGCTTGGCTGTGGACGCCGAGGGCAATGTTGTCGACGGCGACCAGATCATGGCTGTACTGGCAACCGCGATGCGCGACAACAACTCGTTGCGCTCCAACACGCTGGTGGCCACGGTGATGAGCAACCTGGGGCTGAAGCAGGCAATGAAGCGCGAGGGCATCGAGATGCGGGAGACCAAAGTGGGCGACCGTTATGTCCTCGAAGAGCTCAACCGTGGCGACTTCTCCTTGGGTGGCGAGCAGTCCGGCCACATTGTGGTTCCGGAGCATGCGACCACCGGCGATGGCGTGCTGTCCGGTCTGATGCTCATGGCACGCATGGCTGAAACCGGGAAGTCGCTCGCTGAGTTGGCGAGTGTGATGACCGTGCTGCCGCAGACGCTGATCAACGTTCCGGTCTCAGACAAGTCGCGCATTCTTGACGACGAATCCGTTACCGCCGCGATCCGCGAAGCTGAAGCGGAGCTGGGCGATACCGGTCGTGTCTTGCTGCGTCCGTCGGGTACCGAGGAGCTGTTCCGCGTGATGGTGGAAGCAGCTGAGGAAGAACAGGCACGAAAGGTTGCCGGACAGCTCGCGGCGGTCGTCGCAGCCGTGTAACTTCTGAGTAAGAAGTTTTTTGCCCCGGCAGGGAACCGCCGGGGCGTTGGGGGAGTCTAACTAAGTAGAAATAGTTGGACTGGAATCTTTTCAGGGGTGGGAAATGACACGACATGTCAGTGCTGTCGACGTTGACGTTGACAATGTTCGAACGCAGTACGGTGCCGCGATTAACGCGTACCGTGCTGCGGCGCACGACCTCGACACGAGGCGCATCACGGTGGACCCGTCTGCTTTCGGCGATGGCTTCGCGGAGCAAGGCCGGCGTGTTGCTGAGGCACTTGAGGCGCTTCACAGTACGTCGAAGCGGTTTTTAGAGGTCCGTAGCGAGAACTGGGAGCAGGTGCTCGCGCTTACCGACGACATCGTGGCCGCCGATGCACTCGCAGCCGAGGTACTTGAGGGGGTGGAGCAGCCATGATGCCGACAGTGCAAGATGATGTCCGCACCCTCGTCGAAGCGGTCGAGGTTGCACCTGAGGTGCCAGAACACCAGCGCAATGCCGTGCGAGGCCTTGCCGGTGAGTTGATGTCCGAGTCCTCCTGTATCAACGGGCTCGACCTTTCGGTGTTCGCACAGATCGGCTTGCAATTGGCGTTGAGTTGTGAGCGTCCGGATACGCCAGCGCGCACGTGCACGGCAGATAACAGCGGATGGTTTGAAGAGGTGGGCATCCGGGATCGGGAGTGCCGAAATGAAGCCCGCGAGACCGACCACTTTGAACACGTCAAGCAGGTAGGCCAGCGTATTGGAGAGTGCTCTTCGGCGATAGAAGCGATCGTGCGCTCAGCTGATATGGCGATTCGTGCGATCTTGGAACCTGCGCGCCGTGTGTTCGAAATCGCGCAGCGTTGCGGGATCACTCAGATTGTGGAGATCGCCGTAGAGGTGATCATCGAAGCGCTGCGGTGTGCAACGGCAACGACCACGGACCGAAATGGGGTGATCCGGGAGTGCCTCGACAGCATTGCCGAGTGCACTGGTGAGGCGGCGCAAACCCAGCCAGAGCCTGCGGTGGAGAAACCATGCGACACGGTTGCAAGCTCCTCGGTCGGCACTGTGGCCGCCGGCGTGAATATCTCGGTCGATGTGGGGCTGAAGCTGGGCGTTGAGCTCGACCTCGCACAAGGAGAGGTGGAATGCCCGCCGGAGGAAGCACCGAAGCCGGAGCCTGAACCGCCGGCGAAACCAGCACCGAAACCTGCTCCAGCACCGGCGCCAACGCCACCGCCACCGCCTGCACCTGCACCGACACCGACTAAGGATGGGGTTATCGCCCCACCGCCAGAACTGTCGCAGGTGCAAGAGCCGCCACCACCGCCGAAGAAGGCACAGCACGTCGATACAACGGCTGCTTCCGTAGGTGGCGCAGACGGGGCACAATCAGGCGCTCAGGGCGGGCAGGATCCGTGGGCAATGAAGAAAACGGGGGAGTGGTAACCAATGGATTACGAGTTGTTTGTGCTCCAGTTCCAACGTAGGACGCAAAAACGCATGGCTGATTTTGAGGCCATGATGCGCGAGCACCAGAACAAGATGGAACAAACTGCGAAGCACTACGCCAGAGCGCGCGAGACGATGGAACGGCCGAAGCCGGTCGCGCCGCGTGGGGATTACACCTTGGAACGCTCGCGTGTGTCTGCGGCGCGTCGCGCAAGAAGGGCGCAGGTGCATGCGGTGCTGCAAAGCCAGGCCCGGGGGACTCCGCCGGAGCAGCCCGGCGTGGGCGAAGAGGCCTAACCCGCGAGTGAGAACCTCGCGGAAGCGCGCCGCCCTAGAACAGGGAGAAACCGGCGTTGTCGCGGGCCAGCCCCGCGGCCTTGGCGAGCTTCTCGCCAGAAAGGGAGACCACGCCAGAGCCTTCGGCGTCGGCTTCCGCGTAGCCGGCGTAGGCCTTCTCGTCGTTTAGCACGTGCAGCAAGTAGCCCACGAGCAAGCCGCGCACGGTTTCCTGCAGCGAGCGGTCGGACTTGCCCACGCCGAGGATGCGCTTGATCATGCCGTCTTCGGAGAAGGACTGCTGATCGCCCTTCTTCGGTGCGCGGTAGACCACATCGCCCGCCCAGTTGTAGGCAAGCTTTGCGGGGTTGCCCGGGTCGAACAAGGAATCGCCGTCCTCGCCGGGACCGATGACCATGCCGGGGGCGAAGAGCGCACGGGCTGCTTCCACCGCGGACGGTGCGACGTTTGCCGGGTACACCGTCGCCACAGCCTTCACCTTCGGGTTGTCTACCGCCGCAAGCACTGCGGCGCCACCACCCATGCCGTGGCCGACGATGCCGAGTTTGCCTGGGGAGACAGAGATGTTGCCGTTGCCTAGTCGCACGCCGGCGAGGATCTGCAGGCTCGTCTCCAGGTCTGCAGCAAAGCCACGGTGATCTGGCCTAAACCCGGTTTCGGTGTTGGGTGCTGCGACTGCGATGCCCCAGCTGGCCAGGTGGCGCAGTGTGCCGTGGTAGTCGTCGATGTCTTTCGTCCAGTCGTGGCCGAACGCGACAGCGGGCAGGTTCTTGCCCTCGGCAGGGGTGTACACCTTGCCGGGTAGGCCCGTGTAGCCCAAGTCGCCTTCAAGGACGCGGTGGGGGCCACGCTTGGACAGGTCAGAGAGTTTCTTTAGCTTCGCAGACACGCCGACGATCCTACTGCATCCTTGTCTGGACTAGGGTGAGTCCATCGTTGCAGGCGGGGTTACTCAGGAGGCAGGATGCTCGGCGCGTTACAGCTCGCATTCGTCGATTCGGTGAACCTTCTGCTCATCGGGGTCATCGTTGCAGTAGGTATTGCGGTGCCGCGGGGAAACGGCCGCTACGCCAAGACGACATCGTTGCTGATTGCCGGTGACTGGCTGGGGGTGGCGGGGCTTGCGCTGCTGATGCTTGTCATTTTCGACGGGTTGGGCTCCGCCGTTGAACGTTTTGTCAACGGCCCTGTCTTCGGTGTGCTGCTGATCGCAACGGGACTGCTGACGGCGGTGCTTGCCATGCGTGGCGGTGACAACCAGGCGCTGACGCAGAAGATCATGCAGCACCTGCACACACCCGGTCCGCTGCCGGTGCTTACGGGTTTTGTCTTGGGGCTGGTGCAGTCGGCAACCTCGGCACCGTTTTACGGCGGGCTTGCGTTGCTGTCCGCCTCGGGTATTGACGCGCAGGTGCGTTACGCGGCGATTCCGCTGTACGCCTCGGTGGCGTTGTCGCTGCCAACGCTGTGTGCGCTGCTGGTCGGGTTGGTGCGCGCTCGTCCTGAAAGTCTCGCAGGCAGGGGGTTTGCGTGGGCGCGCAGCCACCCGCAGCAGGTGACGGCAGCGGCGACGTGGGCTGTGGCAGTAATGCTGACTGTGCTGGGTGTCGTGCACCTGCTGTAGGTGGTGCACAATGGGGCGTATGTTTCCGCTCCGTACAACGATTGATCTAGGCGCGATTGCGCACAACACTCGCCGTCTGAAAGAGCAGGCAGGCGAGGCGAAACTCATGTGTGTGGTGAAGGCGGACGCCTATAACCATGGCGTCGAAAAGTGTGTTCCGGTGATGGATCGCAATGGCGCAGATGCGTTCGGCGTGGCCACGTTGGCTGAGGCTCGTCGTGTCCGTGAGGTCACACAGAAGCCTGTGCTCGCCTGGTTGTGGAGTATCCACGAGGAGTTGCCGGAGGGTATCGATCTTGGCGCGCCGAGTTTTGCCCATTTGCAGTTGCTTATCGACGAACCCACGCACCGCACCGTCTACCTCATGGTGGATACGGGCATGCACCGCTCCGGTATCGACGAACCGGAGTGGGAAGCGGCGTTCAAGATGGCGTTTGAGGCGGAGCAGGCCGGCAAGATTGAGGTTGCTGGTTTGATGACGCACCTGGCGTGCGCCGACAACCCGGTCGACCCCTACACGGATTTCCAGGCGGAGAACTTCCGCAAGGCGATCGAGTCGGCGCGTGCGGCCGGATTGCGTGTGGAGCGAAACCACATGGCGAACTCGCCAGCGACTTGGACGCGCAAGGATTTGCACTTTGACATGGTGCGCCCGGGCGTGAGCCTGTACGGGCTCGAACCGGTGGCGGGACTTGACCACGACCTGAAGCCGGCGATGACGTGGGTGGGCCAGGTCATCGCGGTTAAGCCGATGAAGCAGGGCGAAGCAACCAGTTACGCACGCACCTGGGAAGCGCCCGAGGACGGCTACACCGCAGTGATTCCGGCCGGTTACGCAGACGGCGTGCACCGTAGCTGGCAGGGTGCGTTGGAGATCGCCATCAATGGCCAGACCTACACCCAGGTTGGGCGTGTGAGCATGGACCAGATTGTGGTGTGGCTCGGCGCAAACGAGGACAACGTCCAGGCAGGCGACGAGGCAATCATCTTCGGTGCGGGTGGTCGCAGCGCAACTGATCTGGCTAAGGCCGCCGGCACGATCAACTATGAGGTTGTGTGCGCGCCGGAGGGCCGAACGCTTCGCACCTATGTAGGGGAGGAGTAAGTGAAGGACACGTTTGCGCGTGAGGGAAAGCGGGTGTGTGAGGGTGTCGTCGATACGCAGCAGCTTGGTGAGGAGCTCGGCGCAGCACTTGAGGCGGGGGATCTAGTGATCCTGGATGGCCCGCTCGGCGCCGGCAAGACCACATTCACACAAGGTATTGCGCGTGGCATGCAGGTGAAGGGACGCGTGACCAGTCCGACGTTTGTCATCGCGCGCCAACACGCTTCCACTGTGGGCGGGCCCACGTTGGTGCATGTGGATGCCTACCGTCTCGGCGACGATCCGCTGGGTGAGCTCGATGCGCTCGACCTGGATACCGAGTTGGAAGATGCCGTGGTGGTCGCAGAATGGGGCGGCGGTTTGATGGAGCAGTTGGGGGCGCGCCACATTCTCGTGCAGTTGGATCGGGAGACTCTCGCAGAGACTGAGGGCAGGATAGTTTCCTGGCGTGTCGTGGAGGGGATGTAGGCTTACACCCATGCTGAAAACGAGTAGCAAAGCCCGTGGTTGGATCATTCTTGCGGCGGTGCTGTGGTTGGTGATCCTGATCGGGATCATCTTCATTCCGCAGTCCCGTGGCTCGAACGCTGTGGACGAGGTGAAGCCGACGAACTCGCTGACGCGTGCGTTGCTGCAGACCCGTCCGGGCGGTGACGTGGTTGCCGCGCAGCTCGTTGACCCGTCCAGGGTGTACGACGCAAACGAATACATGGGGTACACCACGCTGTGCCCAGGCGAGCCGGAGGAGCTGGTGAAGGCGAAGAAGGAAGCCTTCGCGCTGACGGATGAGGATGTGGACCTCAACGGCGAGATGGGTTACGTGCTGCTGATCCCAGCGGAGGGTGAGACTGCCCTGATCGACCCGGTTGAGTTGAAGAAGGTCGACATCTGCACTGTTCCGCAGTCGGAGACTTTCCCGCTGAACACCGCAATGCCGTTCTACAACACGAAGGGCCAGTGGGCTCTGGGGATGGGCCAGTAATGCTGGTGCTCGCCCTCGACACGGCGACTACGGATTTGGTCGCAGGTGTCGTGGATACCGAGGCGGCGAAAACGCTTGCTGAGGCAACCGTTGCTACGCGTGCGCACAACGAGCAGCTTGTGCCGACAGTGCAGGTGCTTCTCGACGAAGCCTCGCTCACCTTCGCCGACCTCGACGCCATCGTTGTCGGTTGCGGGCCGGGCCCGTTTACCGGTTTGCGTGTCGGGATGGCCACCGCCTCTGCGCTTGGCCAGGCGCTTGGCATTCCGGTGCATGGGGTATGCACCCACGATGCGGTAGCGGTAGACCGCCAAGGCGATGTGCTTGTGGTGACCGACGCCCGCCGCCGCGAGGTGTACTGGGCCCGGTACAACGACGGTGCCCGTGTTGCAGGCCCCGAGGTATGTAAGCCGGCGGATCTGCCAGTGGAGCAGGTGGACGTGCTGAGCGTGCCCGACAACCTTGCAGAGCAGGTCACGGTCGTAGCAGGCACTATTGCGTACCATGCGCCGGCCCCGGCTGGGTTGGTTGCTGTGGCGGATCTGAGCGCCACCCCGGAGCCTCTCGTCCCGCTGTATTTGCGTCGGCCGGATGCGGTGCCACCGAAGCAAGCTCCGAAGTCGCCCGCGCTGCCGTGATGGAGTTCCGTGAACTGACAGTCGGCGATGCGGCCGCGGCGGCAGCGATAGAGGCTGTCCTGTTCGCCGGGGATAACCCGTGGTCGGAGGCAGCATTTCGTTCAGAGATTGCTGCGCCCCACACGTTTTACCTCGGTGCGTTTGAAGCAGGCCGGATGCTTGGGTACGCGGGGCTTGCAATGCTGGGCCCGCGCGACGACCCAGAGTTTGAAATCCACACCATCGGGGTGGACCCCGAACAGCAGGGCCGCGGCCTGGGCCGGGCGTTGATGGACCAGATGATGCACACCGCTGACCTCATGGATGGTCCGGTCTATCTTGAGGTGCGGGTGGATAACGAGCCCGCGATCGCGCTGTATAAACGTTTCGAGTTTTTCACCGCCGGCGTGCGGAAGAACTACTATCAGGCCTCCGGCATGGACGCGTACACCATGACGCGCCCGCGCAAGAGCGAAAGGGTGTAAGCAATGATTGTCCTCGGTATCGAGTCCTCCTGCGACGAGACTGGCGTAGGCATCATCAACCTTCATGACGACGGCACGATGGAAATCCTTGCCGACGTCGTCGCGTCCTCGATGGAACAGCACGCCCGCTTTGGTGGTGTGGTGCCGGAGATCGCCTCCCGTGCACACCTTGAGGCGATGCCGCAGGTGATGGAAAAGGCGCTGGCGGACGCTGGTATTGAGAAGCCAGATGCCGTAGCAGCCACGATCGGGCCCGGTCTTGCAGGCGCACTGCTGGTTGGCGCTTCCGCCGCGAAGGCATACGCCGCCGCCTGGGGCGTGCCCTTTTACGGCGTGAACCACCTTGGCGGTCACGTCGCTGTGGCCAACCTCGAGGGGGAAAGCTTGCCGCACTCGATTGCGCTGTTGGTCTCTGGCGGGCACACGCAGCTGCTCGAGGTTGACGCGGTGGGCAAGCCGATGAAGGAACTCGGCACCACACTCGACGACGCTGCTGGTGAGGCCTACGACAAGGTGGCCCGGCTTCTGGGGTTGGGCTATCCGGGTGGTCCGGTCGTCGACAAGTTAGCTGCGCAGGGGGATCCGAATGCGGTGCGTTTCCCTCGTGCGCTGTCGCGTGCGGAGGATCTGCGCGGCGAACACCGTTACAACTTCTCGTTCTCTGGGCTGAAGACCGCGGTCGCGCGCCACGTTGAGGCCGCCGAGCGTGAGGGCCGCGTGATCTCGCTGGAGGACGTGTGCGCGTCCTTCCAGGAGGCAGTCTGCGACGTGCTTACCGCCAAGGCGATCATGGCCTGCGAGGACACCGGCGCGAACACCCTGCTGCTCGGCGGGGGTGTGGCGGCCAACAGTCGTCTTCGTGAACTCGCGCAGCAGCGTTGCGACGACCGCGGCATCGAACTGCGTGTGCCACGGTTCAAACTCTGCACCGACAACGGTGTGATGATCGCAGCGCTTGCGGGTCAGCTCATCCACGAAGGGGCCACGCCGTCTGATTTGGGCGTAGGCACGGACACGTCGCTCGAGGTAGAGGTTCCGCTCGTGTAATCCCTCGCCGAGCGAGGTCACCAGGGAGGGGCTACATTGAGCACCTGAACTGTATCCCGTGAAAGGAAATCCTCCGTGACCACCGAGCAATTTAGCCAAGAGCAGGCCGAACGCGAACGTTTCGGGCTGCTCGTCAACCCAGATCTGACGTACCGTCGCATCGTGTTCGACGAGGACTCTGCGCGCGAGATGCTCGGTGGCGGAACCGATGGTGTTGTGGACGTGGCGTTTGACCGCGACGGCAACCGGTTCCACGCGATTTACCGGGTTGACGCTGGAATTGTCGGAGCGGAGCCGAACCCTGTTGCGTCCCTTGCGCGTAACACTGCAGAGACGGACACCCCGGAGTTTCTTACGGATCCCACCAGGTCGATCTGTGGACCGGTGATCTTCGCGGCGCGCGGGGGCGGCAGCATTAGCGAAGGCACGGTCGAAGAGGTTGTCAACGCGATCCGTGCGGTGGAAAACTTCCGCAACGACAATCCCGAAGAGTTCGAGCTGTGGCGTAACGCGGTGAAAAACCGCTAAACGCCACCAGTGTTGTTGGCTGGCACTCTCATAGGTAGAGTGCTAAGGCAGGTTGTGTGAAGCACAGTTGTTCACCCGCGACGACGGCTGCGCCTCGTGAGACCTGAACTATTGATTCATTCACCAATGAAAGGTTTTTGATCATGGCAAACGTCAACATCAAGCCGCTGGAGGACAAGGTCCTCGTCCAGATCGCTGAGGCTGAAACCACCACCGCCTCCGGCCTGGTTATTCCGGATTCCGCTGCGGAGAAGCCGCAGGAAGCCGTCGTCATCGCTGTTGGCCCGGGTCGTCTCGACGACAATGGCAACCGCATCGCCGTGGACGTGAAGGAAGGCGACACGGTTATCTTCTCCAAGTACGGCGGCACTGAGCTGAAGTACGGCGGCGAGGAGTTCCTCCTGCTGTCCGCTCGTGACCTGCTGGCCGTCGTCGAGAAGTAAGTAAAACGCTATGGCAAAACTCATCGCATTTGATCAGGAAGCTCGCGAGGGCATCCAGCGCGGCGTGAACACGCTCGCCGACGCGGTGAAGGTCACCCTCGGTCCCCGTGGCCGCAACGTTGTGCTTGCAAAGTCCTGGGGCGGCCCGACCGTCACCAACGACGGCGTGACCATCGCCCGCGACATTGACCTTGAGGATCCGTTTGAGAACCTCGGTGCGCAGCTGGTGAAGTCCGTCGCAGTCAAGACCAACGACATTGCAGGTGACGGCACCACCACCGCAACGCTGCTCGCCCAGGCGCTCGTCGCCGAAGGGCTGCGCAACGTGGCTGCTGGTGCGAACCCGATCGAGCTGAATAAGGGCATCAAGGTGGCAGCCGACAAGGTCGTCGAGGAGCTCAAGGCTCGCGCGACCGACGTGAAGTCGTCCGCTGAGATCGCCAACGTGGCCACCGTGTCCTCTCGCGACCCTGAGGTTGGTGAGATGGTCGCAGGTGCCATGGAGAAGGTGGGCAAGGACGGTGTGCTTACCGTCGAGGAGTCTCAGTCCATTGATTCCTACGTGGATCTGACTGAGGGTATTTCCTTTGATAAGGGCTTCCTCTCCCCGTACTTCATGACCGATCCGGATGCCGGCCAGGCCGTGCTTGAGGACGCCCGCGTGCTGCTCGTACGCGGCAAGATCTCCTCTCTGCCGGATTTCCTCCCGCTGCTTGAGCAGGTTGCATCGGAGTCGGTGCCGCTGTTCGTCGTGGCCGAGGACATCGAAGGCGAGGCGCTGCAGGCGCTCGTTGTCAACGCGATCCGCAAGGTGATCAAGGTCGTTGCTGTGAAGTCGCCGTACTTCGGCGAGCGCCGCAAGGCGTTCATGGATGACCTTGCTGTTGTCACCGACGCGACCGTCATCGACCCAGAGGTTGGCATCAACCTCAAGGACGCCACCCTGGACCACCTTGGCTCCGCACGCCGCGTAACCACGACGAAGGACGACACGGTCATCGTCGACGGTGCCGGCACGGCAGAGGCTGTCGAGGAGCGCCGCGAGCAGATCCGCCGCGAGATCGAAACCACGGATTCCACCTGGGACAAGGAAAAGGCCGAGGAGCGCTTGGCCAAGCTTTCCGGTGGTGTCGCGGTGCTGCGCGTCGGTGCAGCGACCGAGACCGAACAAAACGAGCGCAAGCTCCGCGTCGAGGACGCCATCAACGCTGCCCGCGCGGCAGCAGAGGAAGGCATCATCGCCGGCGGCGGCTCCGCACTGGTGCAGATTGCCAAGCAGCTCGAGGAGTTTGCTGAAGGCTTCGAAGGCGAGCAGAAGACCGGTGTGCTGGCAGTGGCACGTGCACTGTCCAAGCCGGCATTCTGGATCGCTGACAACGCGGGCCTCGACGGCGCTGTCGTCGTGTCCAAGGTTGCCGAGATGAACAACGGCGAGGGCTTCAACGCCGCCACGCTCGAGTACGGCAACCTCATCGACCAGGGCATCATCGACCCGGTGAAGGTGACCCACAACGCTGTGGTCAACGCCGCATCCGTGGCTCGCATGGTGCTGACCACGGAGGTATCCGTGGTGACCAAGCCGGCCGAAGAAGGCGAGGAAGGTCACGCACACGCCCACTAGGGTGTCGTCGATACGCTAAAACAGTGCCCCACTTCGGTAGGGCACTGTTTTTCTTTTGGCGTGATTCTTCGGTCGTGCGCTTACTTGACGGCGGCGACGTACTTCACGCTGCCAAGGCCGCGGCGCAGGGCAGTGGAGCGCTCAGATTCACTCATGCCGCCCCAGATGCCATAGGGCTCGGCCACGCGCAGGGCATGCTCGCGGCACTGGGTAAGCACCGGGCAGTTGAAGCAAATAGCCTTCGCTCGATTCTCACGCTGCGTGCGGGCGCGGCCCCGCTCACCCTCGGGGTGGTAGAAGATTTCCGAGGCTTCGCCTCGGCAGGCGCCGTGAAGCTGCCAATCCCAAAAGTCTGCATTGGGGCCGGGGAGTTGCTGTGGCAACGTCATGGTGTGAGATCTCCTTTGCCGTGGAAAACGTGATGTACACAACCAGCAGTGCAGTGTTCCGGCGGTGGGTGAACAAAGGGTTGCCGCGCGGTTACGGCACGGGTGTTTCTCGGAGGCTCTTGTGAATAAAAGCGCAATTCGCAGGGAAAATGGCAAGAGTTAAAGGTTGGTGAATTCTTGGATACGCGTCGGTAACTCATATGGCGGGGGAATGAGTGTTTATAGTGTTTGCTTGTGATTGGCAATACCGGCGCGACAGCGGGTGACGAGGAAGATGAACTTGTCACCCTCGTTCCACGTGCCGCCGAAGGGGATGCGCGTGCTCTCCAGCGTGTGATTGCCATCGTCCATCCACGGGTGCTGCGCTACGCCAGGGCGCGCATTGGAGGCGGGCGCATGCCGACTGCGGAGGACGTCGCTCAGGAGATCTGCTTGGCGGTAGCGACGTCCATTGACCGCTACGTGGATACCGGGCGGCCGTTCATGGCGTTTGTGTACGGCATTGCGTTTAACAAGGTCGCCGATGCGCACCGCAGCCTGGTGCGTGACAAGACAACGCCTACTGAAGATGTCCCTGACCAGGAGGTTGTTGCGTTCACGCCGGAGGATGCAGCCGTTGTTGCAGACGGAAGTAACGAAGTTCGCGCATTACTCGATTCATTAAGTGATAAGGCTCGCGACATTGTGATTCTGAGAGTGTTTGTGGGCCTCTCGGCGGAAGAAACGGCAGAGGTAGTGGGCAGTACTCCAGGTGCGGTGCGTGTCGCGCAGCATAGGGCGCTGTCCAAGTTGCGTGAGCAGTTGGAAGGAGACCATTCAGGCCATGACGCGTGATTTTGGTGGCGGCGACTTTGGAGAAGAGTGCGTTCGCGACGATGCGTTTCTTGATGCGCTTTCGAGTGGTGTAGACCCCAGTGACGGCAGTGACCCACTGGCTGCGGCGCTGCTTGGACTAAAGCAGGACGTCGATCGCCCGATGCCAGCGGCTCCCACGGTGATCCCGGTTGCGCCGGTTGCATCGCTTGACGACGTCCGCGCGCGCCGCCGGACCGCCAACCCATGGGTCGCAGGTGTGGTCGGTGCTGCAGCTGCGTCTGTGGCTATCGTCGGCACTGGCGCTGCGGTGTATGGCACGCAGAGCTCGGCGAACGAAACCACGATGGTGGAGTTGGCAACCACGCTCGACGAGCTGGAGGCAGCGAACCAAAGCGGGGATATGGAGGCCGCCCGAAGCCTGCTTGAGCAGGCTAGGGGGCTTATGGCAGGTATCAAGATGCGTGAGGCGCGTAACGGTGAAGACGTAGTGCAACCAGCGCCACGCACGGTTACTGAAACCACGACTGTGGTGGAGGTCCATGAAGTTGAAGTTCCGCCGAGCGTGCAGCAGCCTGCGCCGGCGCCGGAGCAGAACCCTGCGCCTGCTCCGGAGAATGCGCAGCCGACGGCTGGGGCACCGGCGCCGGGGTCGGATGCCGTGGCGCCTTCGAACGGGAGCTTGCCGCCGCGCCAGCCGCAGGAGCAACCGCGACCGACGGTGGTGGAGCCGTCCGATTCGCGCGAGCAAACTCCGATCCCAGGAGATCAGCCGCCAGCACGGCCGACGGTCCGCGATAATGTCCCGTCGAACCCAGTTGATTCTGCATCGCGGTACGCAGCAACGCCCGCGCCGGTAGTGCCGGGCGGGGCGGGCTCGTCGGAAAATTTCTAGCTAGCGTGCCTCGAGACCATCGAGGTAGCCCATCGCGTAATCCCACGGAACGTACGCAGTGACGTTCGGTTGCGCGCTGGGCTCATGCACCGGGGGAAGTTCCCCGTTGAGGGTGGCGATCATGTTTTGTTCCATGATCTCCCAGTCGTAGTAGTGCATTTGGTCGCAGTCCTCGCACAGGAAATGGATGCCCAAAATTCCGCGCGGCTTCAGCATTCGTTGTGCGTCGCGTACGTGTGCAAGGTCCTGGATGACGGCGACGCGCTCCTCAGGGGAGAGGGGCTCCACGATCTCATCGTCTTCGATGAACGACGCCGGATCGTTTGGGTCGTCCGCGAACGGGTCCAGCGGCATCATGTCGTCGTAATTCACGGTGCCCAGCCTATTAAGTGGCCGCTTGCTAGGCCAATCAGGGCGTCATCCCCGCATAGCCCCAGAGCTTGCGCGGCGTTATATCATTGCTGAAAACAATCGCGCGGGAGAGGAGAACATGTCGATGTCTGAGGCACGAGTATGGACGGGTGGCGACGATCCGAACAAGGTGGCGCTGAGGGGGCTGACGTTTGATGACGTGCTGCTGCTTCCGGCGGAGTCCCACATTGTTCCATCTGAGGTGAGCACCGAAGCCCAGTTCACCCGCAATATCCGTCTCGGCATGCCGATTATTTCGGCGGCGATGGACACAGTGACCGAATCCCGTATGGCGATCGCGATGGCGCGCCAGGGCGGTATCGGTGTGCTGCACCGTAACTTGAGCGCTCAGGACCAGGCGGAGCACGTCGATGTGGTCAAGCGCTCGGAATCCGGCATGGTGACTAACCCGGTTACCGCCACCCCCGATATGACCATCGCCGACGTCGATGCACTGTGCGCCCGTTTCCGCATCTCAGGCCTTCCTGTAGTTGACGGTTCTGACCGTCTTGTTGGCATCATCACCAACCGCGACATGCGCTTCGAGCCGGATGCTCAGCGCAAGGTTGCAGAGGTCATGACCCCGATGCCGCTGGTTGTAGCGCAGGAGGGTGTGGACAAGAAGGAAGCGCTCGATCTGCTATCCGCCAACAAGGTGGAGAAACTTCCGATTGTGACCTCCGAAGGCAAGCTTGCCGGTCTGATCACGGTGAAGGACTTTGTCAAGAGCGAGCAGTACCCGAACGCCTCGAAGGATGAGAACGGCCGTCTACTTGTCGCTGCTGGCGTCGGTACCGGTGAGGACGCATTTGAGCGCGCTGGTCTGCTCGTTGAGGCGGGCGTAGACGCGCTCGTTGTCGACTCCGCGCACGCACACAACAACCGTGTACTTGAGATGGTCTCTCGTGTGAAGAAGGAATTCGGCGACCGCGTCGACGTTGTCGGTGGCAACTTGGCTACCCGTAGCGCTGCGAAGGCCATGATCGACGCTGGCGCAGACGCCATCAAGGTCGGTATCGGTCCGGGCTCTATCTGCACCACCCGCGTGGTTGCAGGTGTTGGTGCACCGCAGATTACCTCCATCCTCGAGGCGGCCGTGCCGGCGAAGGCTGCAGGTGTGCCGATCATTGCCGACGGTGGCATGCAGTTCTCTGGCGACGTGGCTAAGGCATTGGCTGCCGGCGCATCCACCGTCATGCTCGGCTCCATGTTGGCGGGCACGGCGGAAGCGCCAGGCGACATTGTTGTTGTCGGCGGCAAGCAGTACAAGCGTTACCGCGGCATGGGCTCCATGGGTGCAATGCAGGGCCGTGGACTGACTGGTGAGAAGCGTTCCTTCTCCAAGGACCGTTACTTCCAGGCGGATGTGGCAAGCGAGGACAAGCTCGTGCCGGAAGGCATTGAGGGGCGCGTGCCGTTCCGCGGTGACCTGGATTCCATCACCCACCAGATCGTTGGCGGTCTGCGCGCCGCGATGGGCTACACAGGCGCATCCACTATCGAGGAGCTGCAGACCAAGCAGTTCGTCCAGATCACCACCGCGGGCCTGCGTGAGTCCCACCCGCACGACATCACGCAGACCGTCGAGGCACCGAACTACCGCCAGTAGGAGAACCAGCACAACATGCGTGACTACGTGGAAATCGGCATTGGGCGCGAAGCCCGCAAGGCTTACGGCTTGAGTGATTTGTCGATCGTTCCGAAACGACGCACCCGCTCCTCGCAGGATGTGGACACCTCCTGGCATATTGATGCCTACACGTTCGATATCCCGCTTGCGTCCCACCCGACGGACGCGTTGGCAAGCCCTGAGTTTGTTATCGAGATGGGCAAGCAGGGTGGCCTCGGTGTGATTGACGCGGAAGGCCTGTGGGGCCGACACGCTGATCTGGAGGCTGCGGTGAAGAAGGTGGTGGACTCATGCGAGGACCCCTTTAACGTCGATACGGCTGAGAAGTACCAGGAGTTTGTCGAGGCAGGTGAGCGTGCCGTGCGCACCTTGCAGGAGTTGCACGCCGCAGAACTTGATCACGACTTGCTTTCGGAACGTATCGCCCAGGTGCGTGACTCTGGCGTGACTGTTGCGGTGCGCGTGAGCCCGCAGAACGTGCGCGAATTGGCGCCTGTAGTTATCGCCGCAGGTGCAGAAATCCTCTTCATTCAGGGGTCGATCGTGTCTGCAGAGCACGTGCAAAAAGGTGGGGAACCGTTGAACTTGAAAGAGTTCGTCGGTTCGCTCGACGTGCCGGTCATTGCCGGTGGTGTGTATGACTACACGACCGCGACCCACCTGATGCGCGCTGGCGTTGCTGGTGTCATTGTCGGTTCGGGCGATGCCGACACGGTGGTGAATGTCCCGATGGCTACCGCTATCGCAGATGTCGCGGCAGCACGTCGGGATTACCTCGATGAGACTGGTGGACGTTATGTCCACATTCTTGCGGATACCACTATTTGGGGGGCAGGCGAGATTGCTGCGGCCATCGCTTGTGGTGCAGATGCTGTCATGCTTGGCAACCCATTGACGAAGGCAACTGAGGCTGCTGCCGGTGGCGTGTATTGGGAAGCTCAGACAGCTCACCCACGTTTTCCGCGAGGTAGCGTGCGGAAGGAACCTGACTTCACTTCTTCGGCGCCACTGGAGGTAGTGCTCTTCGGTCCATCGAGCGATCCGTGGGGTGCGATGAATCTCATTGGTGGACTGAAAAGAATTATGGCGAAATGTGGCTATACTGGGATCAAAGCTTTCCAGAAAGCCGATTTGGCAATCCGTAACTAAGAACTGGATGAAATCGACCTATGTCTAGCCGTGTAACGATTCTTCGCGACGCCCCTGAGGGCCCATTCCACGAAGTTGATGTGAACGACATCTTCTTTTCGGTGACTGACGCCAAAGGTGTGATGACGCATGTGAACGATGTGTTCATCAAGTACGCGCAGTACTCCGCCGAAGAGATGATTGGTAAGCCGCACAACCTCATTCGTCATGAGGAGATGCCTGGTGCGGCGTTCAAACTCATGTGGGACACCATCGAGGAGGGCCGTCCTTTCGCCGCGTATGTGCGTAATAAGGCGAAGAGCGGCTCCGCGTACGACGTGTTTGCCACTGTTACGCCGCTGCCAAACGGCGGTTACCTGTCGGTGCGTACCCGTCCGATGACGGAGAACTTCGAAGCAGCCGCTGGTATTTACCAAGAAGCAAACATCGTTGAGCACGAGGCGAAGGCCAACGGTGTTGGCCGCCGCGAGCGTGCAGTGATGGGCGCGGAGAAGGTTACGGAGCTGCTGCCGGACTACGACGCATTCCTGCGCGAAGTCCTTCCTGCTGAGGTCCAGGCACGTGAGGATGCAGGCTTTACGCTTCCGGAAGGCTCCGGCGACATCTACGATGCTGCGGTGACGCTCTACCGTGAACTCGACGAGTTCATGACGGTGCAGACCGCCATTAAGGACGCTGCTGAGGAGCTGCGCAAGGCCAGTGCGACGCTGGTCGAGGAAAACGCAGTGACCAACAACGTGAAGGCCGAGATGGAAAACGTGGTCACCGAGGGTGCATCGCGTACGCTGCTGCTCGCACCGCTGCAGGTGTGGGCGACGATGCGTGGCATTATCGACGAGAACGCGAGGACCCTCGAGGAGACCGCTCAGGAGCTCTACGCCAAGACGTCCAACGCACGTATGGCGATTGCTCTGGCTCGTCTGCACACCGCACAGACCGCACAGTTCTCCACGGAGGCTAACGTGGAGGAGTCGATGCAGCTTCTCGTCGACGCACTCGAGGCTGACGTCAAGCACATGGATGACGCCGTGTTCTTGCACTCGTCGTTCCGTCGCCGCGTGGAGCTGAAGGTTAACTCCATCACGGAGCTGACCAAGATTCCGCTCGAGATGATTCGTCGTTGGTCTGAGAACACCAACGACATGGGCGAAGAGGTCGCACCGCTGGTGGAGCAGGTGAACAAGGCAATGGCTGCTGCTGATGCCTCGATTAACCAGCTGCACCGCTCAGCTGAGCGCCTCGCACAGGCACCTTCGACGGAGAAGGTGCGCGAGGCTCTGGACAGCCTCAGCGCTGCGGTCCGTTAAACCTGACGTCGGAGTCGCTTGCCGGCGAGTGTCTGGTTGACGGAAGCACCGATAACCAAGGCAATCGCCGCAAGCTTCAGCGGGGAGGGGTCCTGGCTGAGCACAAGCCATCCGACGAGTGCTGCAAATGCAGGCTCGAACGAGATGAGGATGGAAAATACCTGGGGGCGGAGTCGTCGCATAGCAATCAGTTCCAGTGATGTTGGGAGCAGCGACGCCAAGATTGCGGTACCAATTGCGAGGAGCAGCAGATTGGTATCGGAAACGATAACGAGTGCGCCTTCGAAACCGAAGGGCAACGTCACCAAACCACCAACTGCAAGGGCAACCGCGAGCCCACCTTGGCCGGCGATGAGGCGGCCAGTGCGCTTGTTGGCAAGGATGTACACCGCCCAGGCAGCGCCTGCGATCAGGATGTAGAACACGCCGAGGCGGTTGAGCGGCTCACCGGAGAGCGAATCAACGCCAAGCAGCGCCATACCTGTAAGCGCAAGCCCGACGGAGATGCCGTCGCGTACTGAACGGGACAACACCGCGGCGAGCAGCAGCGGGCCGAGGAATTGGATGGTTACCGCGGATGCGAGTGGCACAGTTGCAATACCGGCGTAGTAGAACCCGTTCATGCAGCCTAACGACACTCCGAGCACGATCGCTGCACCCCATTGTTCGGGGGTCCAGCGCCAAAACGCTGGCCGTGAGATTGCAAGCAGGATGACGGAGGCGATGAGTAGTCGGAATGAACTCGTCGCCCAGGTTCCGGCATGGGGGAAAAGCTGCGTGGCAAGAGCTGCGCCAAGCTGCAGAAACAGGCAGGACCCAAGGATGCACAACACGGCGGTGCGGTCGGCATTGGGTTCAACCGGGGAGGGGGCACGCAATGTCATGCAGATCATTCTGGGGCGAAACGTCGAAGAATGGACAATATATTCGGATTTATATGCCATCAGCTAGTATTTGGGCCGTGACTACCGCTCAGAAACGCCCTGTTCTTGTCGTTGATTTTGGTGCGCAATACGCGCAGTTGATCGCCCGCCGTGTGCGCGAGGCGCATGTGTTCTCGGAGGTTGTGCCGTCGACTATTACGGCTGCGGAGGTTCGTGAGAAGAACCCGCAGGCGTTGGTGCTCTCCGGTGGGCCGTCGTCGGTGTACGCGGAGGGTGCCCCGCAGCTCGATCCGGAGATCTTTGAGCTGGGGCTGCCGATCTTTGGTATTTGCTATGGCTTCCAGGTGATGACGCAGGCGCTCGGCGGCAAGGTCGAGGAGACCGGTGCCCGCGAGTACGGCCGCACGGCGATGGCTGTCAAGGGTGGCGTGCTGCACGCTGGCCTGGATGAGCACCCGGTGTGGATGTCCCACGGCGATTCTGTGACGCAGGCACCGGAGGGCTTTGAGGTCACTGCCTCGACCCCGGGTGCGCCGGTTGCTGCGTTTGAGAACGCGGAGCGCAAGTTTGCTGGTGTGCAGTACCACCCGGAGGTGATGCACTCGCCGCACGGCCAGGAGGTGCTGACCCGCTTCCTCACGGAGATTGCTGGTCTGGAGCAGAACTGGACGGCGTCGAATATTGCGCAGCAGCTTATCGACGATGTCCGTAACCAAGTCGGCGACGGCTACGCCATTTGTGCTCTGTCTGGCGGCGTGGATTCTGCCGTGGCGGCAGCGCTTGTGCAGCGCGCTATTGGTGACCGTTTGACTTGTGTGTTCGTGGATCACGGTCTGCTGCGCCAGGGTGAGCGCGAGCAGGTGGAGAAGGACTTCGTGGCGGCCACCGGCGCGAAGCTGGTCACTGTGGATGAGCGCAAGGCCTTCCTGGACAAGCTCGCCGGTGTGACCGAGCCGGAGGCCAAGCGTAAGGCGATCGGTGCGGAGTTCATCCGTTCCTTCGAGCGCGCCGTGGCTGATGTGCTGTCGGATCACAAGGTGGACTACCTGGTGCAGGGCACCTTGTACCCGGATGTTGTGGAGTCGGGCGGCGGCACCGGTACTGCGAACATCAAGAGCCACCACAACGTGGGCGGCCTGCCGGACGACGTGGAGTTCGAACTCGTCGAGCCACTGCGTCTGCTGTTTAAGGACGAGGTGCGCGCGGTTGGCCGCGAGCTTGGCCTGCCTGAGGTGATTGTGAACCGCCAGCCGTTCCCGGGTCCGGGCCTGGGTATCCGCATCATCGGTGAGGTCACCGAGGAGCGCCTGGAAACTCTGCGCGCTGCTGATGCGATTGCTCGCGAGGAGCTGACCAAGGCTGGCCTGGATGACCAGATCTGGCAGTGCCCGGTCGTGCTGTTGGCCGATGTGCGCTCGGTTGGTGTGCAGGGCGACGGCCGCACCTACGGCCACCCGATCGTGCTTCGCCCAGTCGCATCCGAGGACGCGATGACCGCGGACTGGGTGCGCATCCCGTACGAGACGCTTGAGGTAATTTCTACCCGCATCACCAACGAGGTGGCCGACGTCAACCGCGTGGTGCTGGACGTAACATCCAAGCCGCCGGCCACCATCGAGTGGGAGTAAGTCAGTTTCCTTCGCCCGCATCCTCGCGGGCGTAGTACGCGGACACGGATCCGACGCGCTGCGACACGTTAATGGTGAGTAGCGCGCTGTCTGTGTCCGCGTTTTGCCGTTCTTCGGGGCATGCGGCTTCGCCGATGTTCACCTTGCAGTTGATGTCGACGGGGACGTTTTCCGGCAGGATGATATCGGTGCTGCCGGTGTTGTTCGCAATGTTGACCGTTTTCGGCTCGCTCAGTGGCTCGAGCTCGGTGAAGTCGATGTAGGACTCGCCGATGAAGCCGCTGGTACCCATTTGGTCTGGTAGCTCGTCAACGTCATACACGGTGATGTGCGCGCTGCCGAAGCGGCTGTAATTGCCAAGCCGCACTTCGCTGGTGACCCCCAGCGCAAACACCGTTGCCGTTGTCAGCACCAGCGTAACGGGGATCCACAGCCAGTAGCGCTTCTTTGGTTGCGCACGCTCCGGAGCCGGCTCGACAGGGTCCGGCAAGTGCCACAGCTCAGGTGCCGCGCCGAGCGGGTCCCATGCCGGTGGTTTCTGCCCGGGGTGTTCGTAGCCGTCCGGCACGGTCAGGTGGGAGGTGTCCACAACAGGGCCTTTGCTTGTCTGCGACTCTACGCCCACCACGAGTCCCTCCGGGGCCTCTGGCTGGCGCTGGTAGGCGAGGTACCAACCAAGTGCGAACAGCGCGAAGGTGACCAAAACCCCGCGCAGGTCGCTGGCAACGGCGACTGAGGGGAAGAAGATGACAAGGCCGAGGAGCAGCAGCCAGCCGGTGTCGCGCTCTTTCTTTTCTACCTTGGTCAGCTGCTCTTTCGGGGTGGCGATCGAACTTGCTGGGGTGCGGGTCAGCCCGAAGCGGGGCATGTTGATCCAGCACAACAGGTAAAGGAACAGGCCACCGCCGAAGGCGATTGACAATACGACGAACAGGACGCGGATGAGCGTTGGGTCAATTTGGTAGCGGGCACCGATGCCTTCGCAGACACCACCGACGACGGCCTTGCCGCCCTGGTCTTGCGGGATGCGGGGCGGGCGGGTCTCCCACATGCGCTTCAGCGTGTTGGTTTCCATGGCTTCTATTGTTGCGAGGCAACGCCAAGCGCGGTATCGGGAACGACCCTGATTTTTCATCTCAGGGTTTACCCCGATGCGCCTGAGGGGGTTGCCGTGCAACGATGGGGGACATGTCTGCGTTGTATCCCCGGCTGACCCGTGACCGTTCCCGCCGCGTCATTGCCGGCGTGGCGTCCGGGGCGGCTGACCTGCTCGGGGTGGACGTGAAGTGGGTGCGTCTGTTTTTGGTTGCGGCGAGTTTCGCTGGTGGCTTCGGCGTGCTGCTGTACGCAGGTCTGTGGGTGTTTACCCCGGTTGCTGAAAGTGCTGCGCCGCGGCAGCGCCCGAGTGCGCTCGACATCTTCCTGGTGCTTGCAGGTTTCGCTGGTGCGTTGACGTCGCTGCAGATTTCCTCCGGCGCGGGGGCCACGGTGGTGTTCATCATCGGCGTGCTCATCGTCGGTGCGGTGATTGCGTTGCAGGCGTACGACCGCGGTACGGATTCGTGGGGCAACATCGCCGCGTTGACCTTAGGCGCGCTGTTGATTATGAGCGGGGTGCTCGCTGTGGCACTCCTCGGGGAGAGCGCCGGGGTCGCCGGTGTGGTTGTTTCCGTGCTGGTGACGGTGCTTGGTGTCGGGGTGCTTGTGGTGCCGCTGATTGCCAAGTTGGCCAACTCGCTTGTCGCGGAGCGTGAGGCGAAAGCGGTGGCGGATCAGCGCGCGGAGATCGCCTCGCGCCTGCACGATTCGGTGCTGCAGACCCTGGCGTTGATCCAGCGCCAGGCGGATGATCCGGACGAGGTGGTGCGCCTTGCCCGTGGTCAGGAGCGCGAACTTCGGGCATGGCTTTTCGACGACACCGTGTCCAACCACACCACCACCTTCGCCGCGTTGCAGAAAGCTGCGGGCGAGGTGGAGGACGCCTATGGGGTCGTGATTCAACCGGTCACGGTGGGAGACGACTTTCCTTTCGACGAGCGCACCGAAGCGGTCGTGCTCGCCGCCCGAGAAGCGATGGTCAACGCCGCCAAGCATGCGGGGGTGGACACGATCGACGTCTACGCCGAGCACCTCGCGGGCAGGCTCGAGGTGTTCGTGCGCGACCGGGGTGCCGGCTTCGACCCGGAGGCGGTGCCGGCGGACCGGCACGGGCTGCGCGATTCCATCGTGGGACGGGTTGAGCGGGTTGGGGGAGAGGTTAACGTGGTGTCGTCGATAGGCAATGGCTCCGAGATCGAACTAGCGTTAGACCTATGACGCGCGTGTTTTTAGTAGACGACCACTCGGTGTTTCGGGCAGGAGTGAAGGCCGAGCTGGCTGCCGCAGGCGACGGCCAGCTGGACGTCGTCGGGGAGGCGGGCACGGTTGCGGAGGCGGTGCGCGGGATCGAAAAGGAGCGCCCGGATGTGGTGTTGCTGGATGTGCACATGCCCGACGGCGGCGGGTTGGCTGTGCTCAAACGCGCGCCGGGGCCTGCGTATTTGGCGTTGAGCGTCTCCGACGCTGCGGAGGATGTCATCGCGCTGATCCGTGCCGGGGCGCGCGGGTACGTGACCAAGAACATCGCAGGGACCGAACTTGCGGAGGCGATTGAGCGGGTGCGCGGCGGAGACGCATATTTCTCGCCACGGCTTGCCGGGTTCGTGCTCGACGCGTTTGCCTCCGGGCCGGTCGTGGAGGAGGACGACCCGGCAGTGGATTCGCTGACCCGGCGTGAACTTGAGGTGCTGCGCCTGCTTGCGCGCGGTTACACCTACAAGGAAATCGCGGAGCGGCTGTTCATTTCGGTGAAGACGGTGGAGACGCACGCCTCCAACATCCTGCGCAAGACGCAGACGTCGAACCGCCACCAGTTAACCCGGTGGGCGGTTGCGCGCGACTTAGGGTAGCGCTCCAGGAAATTTGGCAATCAACTAATTGTGGCTGCCTTTTCTTCATCCGGCCACACCGTCACTGCTTTGTATGTGTAGTAGACACACGCTACGAAGACAACAATATTTCCAAAGATGAGCCACTGCGGTGCATCGTTCGGCAGAACTATCTGGAGAACAGCACTCACTAAACAAAGCATGGCAATGTTCGTACTCAACGCAATGATCAGCATTCTGCGTCCAAGGCTCATTTCGTTCCTTACTGTTCGTGGTACTTATATTTATCCGCACTGATCAGCAGCGGTTACGATAGAACCAGATGCGGTTGCCATGGTAGCTGCAGCCATCATAGGGCCAATAGGACCTGTGAGCGGCGCAGTGGCGACTCCGACTGCAGATGCTGTAGTCCCTCCGATCCCTACGAGGATGGCCCCCACACACCCAGCAGTAGACCGAGGTTGAATGAGGGCGGCATCGACTAACTCTGGATCAACGTTCGTTGAATACTTTGCAGTGATCTGGTCACCTTCAACCGAGTATTCGATGTTTACTTTCTCTCCAGTAGTGAGAGTCTTTGAAGTGGGCAGAGCTTCTTCTTCGCCCTTCGGGCTTTCTACAAATACTGTGTCCGCTTCTTTGCGAACGTTACCGTTTACTACTTCAGCGGAATATCCGCTCTCATCAGCGTCATTGATTACGAGAAGCGCTTGTCGCTCCTCTTGTGCCTTAGCAATCCTTTCCTCAAGGACATCATTTCCCGCCCCGGTGCTAGTTGGCTGCTGAACCTCGTTCTGAGAAATCTCTGCGGACGTAGCGACTGGCATTGGTACGAGCACAGAAGCTAGAGCGATAGAAGTAGCAAGCTTAGTTCCAAACTTCAAGGAAAAACCTCTTTCTGAATTCTCGAAAACGAATGAATGTAGGTAGACGATAACACGTTCGCTTAATCTAGTGCCGGCCTAGAACAGGCCTAGAGCACGCGCGCCTGGGTGAGCAGCGACAGGGCGGTCTTGTCGGTTTCTTGCAGCATGAGCGGGTTCGTGCCCGGCATCGGCGAGATCGTCGTGTCCGCCCACTGCTTGCCGGTCGGGATGCCCACGATGTGCAGGCGGGGATCCAGGGCGCCGTCGGGGTGGACGGCGCGGCGGGTGGCATCGTCGGTTTCGGGTGAGGCGGTTTGGGCGAACGGGCGGACGCGGTTGGCGTCGACAAGCGAGCGCACCAGCGGGTCCTTGGTGTTGCGGATGTCCGGGCCAGGCAGGAACGCGTCGGCGAGTGCAGTCGCGGTGGTGGTGCGCCCGTGGCTTGCGGCGGTGAATGCGCCTTCTTGCGTATCGACGACCGGCTGCGGGCCCAGGAACGTCACCAGGCCGGCGTCTGCAAGTGCAAGCAGTTCGCGGGTGCGGAACAGTGGCGGGCCGGAGCCGACCATCTGACCGAACGCCATGTACTGCGAGCGGGCCACCTCCGGGGTGCCTTTGCCGTTTTCGGTGGCGATGGCGCTGGGTTTGCGGCCGGCTGAAATCGCCCACAGCCCGGCCTTGATCGGGGAGTCCCAGGCGGCGACGGCCTCGGCGATGTCGCCCGCCATGGAGTCGGTGACCACGCGCTGGAGTTCGTCCAGGCTGAGATCTTCCGTGCCGGCGAGCGGGTCGACCCAGGCAGCCATGTCGAACGGTTCGGTGCTTGTGCCCTCGAGTGCTTCGGTCAGGGCGCGGGCGACCGGCAGGATGTCCTCGGGGGAGGCGTGGACGGCCAGGTCGGTGTCGTCGATACGCGTGATGATCTCCTCGAGCGGCACCTTCAGCGCCTCGGGGCGCACGCGCGCGAGGGTGCGGTAGTACTCGGCGAAGGCATCGCGGGCGAGCGCTGGCCACAGGGTGCGGCCGAACGACAAAGTGCCTGTGCCGGGTTCGGCGGGGTTGGCGTCGATGGCGGCGCGCAGACGCGACAGATCGGCCTTTGGCGGAAGCGAGTTGTACTCGGACTTAGGCAGGTAGGGGTAGCCGCGACCGGAGGTGACAACGAAGTGGGGTTCCTCGCCGGTGGCGTCGTAACGCAAACCGGAGCGGGCCGTGTCGTCTTCGAAGAAGCGGCCGCCGCGGTTGATGGTGGTCAGCGCCATGAGGTCGAAAAAGCCCATGCCCATACCGCGCACGAGCAGGCGCTCGCCTTCGCCGATGCGCTCTACGTCCTGCTCAACCGGGTTGCCGGGCGGAATGTAGGTCAAGCCAGATTTGGCAAACGCCTGCTGCGCCGGGGTCGGGGCGGGCAGCACCCAGCCGGAGGCAACCACGGTGGCGTCGGCGTGGATCAGGGTGCCGTCCGCAAGCAAGATCGCGTCTCGGCCTCCGTCGCTGTACAGCGACATCGCGCGGGACTGGTGCTCAACCACGGTGACAGAGTCCGGCAGCTCGGCCAGCGCAACCTGCCACACCCAGCGCAAGTACTCGCCATACAACGCACGCGAAGGATTAGATTCAGGTCGCGTCACACGGATTTCAGCGTCGAAGGTGTTGGGGACGGCCGGCGGGTGGTCGCTGATAAGCGGATGCGCGAATTCGCCGCGAAGCGCCTGGATCCACTCAAACATGGTGGGGCCTTCGAGCACAGGTGCGGTGACGGTCGCGCCGGGCTCAGTGAACAGGGTTACCGCGCCAGCCAGGGTGTTCATGCACAGTGTGCGGGTTTGTTCGGTGTCCCAGATGCGGCCGGCACCGAGCTGGGCGTCGTCGATGATGTGCAACGTCAGTGGTGTAGCGCCACGGTCGTTGAGGAAGGCTGCGATGCGCTCGGTGATGGAGATGCCTCGCGGTCCTGCTCCGACGATGGCGATGTCTGCTCCCACAGCGATGTACCTCCACGATTTCGATGAATCTTTATAACGTGTATAGACTGCGCAGTCTATTAAGAAAGAACCGAATTGTCTAAAAGTGGTATGGTGCCGAAAACCACAAGGGAAAAGAGGACGATAACGTGCCGAAGAAAACGGTCGCGGCCCCAGTTGTACTTGTAGGTGCAGTTGCCCTGCTGAGCGGCTGCACCGCAGGGGGTGGCGCTGAATCTCACGCAGAGGGTGACAATGTGCTCACCTACCTGGAATCCAACTGGTTTAACAGCCTCTACCCGCCGGCTGCCGGGTTTTACCCCAACGGCGGTGTGGTCAATCAGTTAACAGACAGGTTGCTCTACCAAGACCCTGAAACGCTCGAACTCCAGCCGTGGATTGCCACCGACCTGCCGGAGATCAACGAGGACGCCACCGTGTTCACCTTCGATATCCGCACGGATGTGACCTACTCCGACGGCACACCGATGACCGCGCAGAACATCGTGGACAACTTCGACCTCTACGGCCAGGGCGACAAGGATCGCCTGCTCAACGTCTCGGAGCAGATCTCCAACTACGACTACGGCGAAGTTGTCGACGAGGACACGGTTCGCTTCCACTTCACCGCACCGTCGCCAGGGTTTGCGCAGGCTACGTCCTCGTACAACGCGGGCCTGCTGGCGGATTCCTCCCTGCAGCTGCGCAACGAGGATTTCGGCCCAGGCGGGGCGGCGAATGTGATCGGTTCGGGCCCCTTTGTCGTCGATAGTGAAACGCTGGGCACTGACCTCGTGCTGAAAACGCGCGAGGATTACGACTGGGCGCCACCGTCGCTCGAGCACCAGGGCCGGGCGCGCATTGACGGCATCCACTACACCTTCGCCGCCGAAGAAGCCGTCCGCTCCGGCGCGTTGCTGTCCGGCCAAGCGGACGCCGCGCGCACGATCTCTCCGCCAGTGGAGCGGCACCTGAAAGACCAGGGTGTGCAGGTGGTTGCCTCTGCCACCAACGGCATGAACAACCAATTGGCCATGCGGTTTAACCACCCGTTGCTGCAGGACATTCGAGTACGCAAGGCGATTATCCACGGCATCAACCGTGAAGAGATCATCCGCATTCTGCTGTCGGATTCCTACCCGCTGGCCACGTCGTCGATGACCTCGAGTGCCCTTGGCTACGCGGAGCAGCCCGGCGCGTACACGTTCGATCCCGATCAGGCGCGTGCGCTTCTCCACGACGCCGGCTGGACCCCCGGCCCCGACGGCATCCGCGTGAAAGACGGGCAGCGGTTGAGCCTGTCGGTCAACCACGCGCTGCCGCAGCCGCGCTCGAAAGAGATTGTCACGATGGTGCAGTCGGACCTGCGTGACCTCGGCATTGAGTTGAACATGGTGGCCGGTGATCGTGCCACGCAAAACGCAGCGCAGAAGGACATCAACCGCGTGCAGTTGATGCACACGATGGTGGGGCGTGCGGATTATGACGTGATTGAGTCGCACTTGTCGGTGAACCGCCGCGACTCGCTGCTGAACAACGCAGGAGATGGCACCCCAGTGGATGCCAAACTCGAGGAACTGCTGCAGAAGGTGGTTTCCACACCGGACGATGCGGGCCGTGCGGCCGCGTCGAAGGCGGTGCAGGACTACCTCACAGAACAGGCCTACGTGCTGCCGTTGTTCGAGGAGCCGCAGGTGTACGCACTTGCGCCACACGTGAAGGGCTTTGTTACCGAATCGGTGGCCCGCCCGAGTTTCTACTCGGTGTACTTCGACCGTGATGGGGAGGACAACTAAATGAGTAACACTGTGCTGAAACGCGTTGGGCAGGCGCTGCTCGTGCTGCTGCTTGCCTACACGCTTGCGTTCTTCCTGCTTTCCGCCCTGCCATCGGACGGCGTGGCCGCGCGCTATGCGGACCCCGCGCTTGGGCTGTCCCAGGCAGAGATCGAGGAGATCCGCGAGCAGATGGGCGTGGACAAACCGCTCGTCGAGCAGTACCTGGCCACCCTTGCCGGGCTGTTTACCGGCAACCTGGGGTTCTCGGTTGCCTCGGGCACGCCGGTGTTCGACCTCATCGTCGACGCTGCGCCACACACGTTTGCGCTTGCGGCGACCTCGATAGGACTTGCCATCATCGTCGCGCTGCTGACCGCCTATGTGGCCACGCTGCCGGGTGGTGGTGCGGTGCGTAATTTCTTCCGCGCGCTGCCGTCGTTCATGGTGTCGCTGCCAGGTTTCTGGATCGCGATCCTGCTACTGCAGTTCTTCTCCTTCCAACTCGGCTGGGTCAACGTGGTCGACCCGACCCCGCTCGAGGGGCTCATCCTGCCGTCGCTGACCCTGGCCGTGCCCATGGCGGCGCCGCTGATGCAGGTGCTCATCCGGTCTATCGACGAAGTCCGCGCCCAACCATTCGTCCAAGTCATCCGCGCCCGCGGTGCCAGCGAGGCCCGCATCTTCTGGCGCGACGTGCTGCGCAACTCGTTGCTGCCCGCCATCACCATGGCCGGCCTGCTGTTCGGCGAACTTGTCGGCGGAGCAGTGGTGACCGAAACCGTCTTCGGCCGCGCCGGGTTGGGGTCGCTGACCGTCAACGCGGTATCTAGCCGCGACATGCCGGTTCTGCTCGGTGTGGTGCTCATCGCCGCGACCGCGTACGTGCTGATCAACCTCATCGTCGACCTGCTCTACCCGGTGCTTGATGTGCGACTGCGGGATGCGGGGCAACAGCGCAACAAGGCTAAGAAGAGCACCGCTCAGGCTGCCGTGAAGGAGGGCGCCCGATGACAACACAAACAACACAAGCAGCAACGGATCCTGTTGCGCGGGCGAATGTGCGCGCTGGCGTGCGGGCGAATGTGCGCGCTGGCGTGCGGGCGAAGTCGCGCAAGAACCGCCGGTGGCGCTCGCCGGCGACGATCCTGTCGCTGATCGTCCTGGTCATCGCTGCCCTGTGGGCGCTGCTGCCGGGCGTGTTTGCCACCTACGACCCGTACAAGGGCGTGGATGTGGCGCTGCTCGCGCCGAACGGTGAGCACATCTTCGGCACCGACGCCGTGGGCCGCGACGTGTACTCCCGCGTGGTTTACGGCGCACGCCAGTCGCTGCTCGGCGCGCTGATCGCCGTGGTGGTCGGCCTGGTCCTGGGTACGCTCATTGGCCTGGTTGCAGGTACGCAGCGTGGCTGGGTAGAGACCGTGCTTATGCGGTTCGTGGACGTGCTGCTGGCTATCCCGGGCATTTTGCTGTCGCTGTCCATCATCATCGTCACCGGTTTCGGTTCGCTGCAGGCGGCGTTTGCTGTTGGTATGACATCGGTGGCCACGTTCGCTCGTTTGGCTCGCTCGCAGGTGATCCAGATTGCCGGTGCAGACTTCGTCGAGGCTGCCTACGGCTCTGGCGCAACCCAGACCCAGGTGTTGTTCCGCCACGTGCTGCCCAACTCGCTGACCCCAGTGTTGGCGCTGGCTGCGCTGCAGTTTGGCACCGCAATCCTGCAGTTGTCCATCCTTGGCTTCCTGGGCTACGGCGCACCGCCACCAGTGCCGGAGTGGGGCCTGCTGATCGCGGAAGGCCGCGACTTCATGTCCACCGCCTGGTGGCTGATCCTGCTGCCGGGTCTGGCCATTGTGGCCACCGTGATGTCCACCAACCACATCTCCCAGGTCATTCAGACAGAAGGTGATGCGAAGTGAGTACCCCTTTGCTTGAAGTTGACGGCCTTACCGTTGCGTACGGTGATGCCGAGCCGACCGTGGAAAACATCGCGTTTGCTGTCGATGCCGGCAAGATGACCGCGATCGTCGGCGAGTCCGGCTCCGGCAAGACCACCTCCGCCATGGCGGCGCTCGACCTGTTGGGTCCCACCGGCAACGTGCGCGCGGGCTCCATCCGGTTCAAGGGCCAAGACCTTGCCAGCCTGAGCGCTGCCGAGTGGCGTCAGATGCGCGGCGCAAAGATTGGTTTGGTTCCGCAGGATCCGAACAACTCGCTCAACCCGCTGAAAACCATCGGCGCATCCGTGGAGGATGGGTTGGAGATTCATAGGGTGGGGGACGCGGCGTCGCGTCGTCGTCAAGCAATCGCCCTGCTTGAGCGCGTCGGCATCGATGATCCTGAAAAGCGCTACAACCAATACCCGCACGAGTTGTCCGGCGGCATGAAGCAGCGCGTGCTCATCGCTGCTGCGGTAGCACTCGAGCCCGAGGTGCTCATTGCGGACGAACCCACGTCCGCACTCGACGTGACCGTGCAGAAAACCATCCTTGACCTGCTCGACGAGATGCGCGCAGAGTTGGGCCTGGGCGTCATTTTCATCACCCACGACCTTGCCGTGGCGGGCGATCGCGCCGATGACGTGGTGATCATGGAGCGCGGACGCGTCGTCGAGCACGGTCCTGTGAGCACGGTGCTGACCAACCCCACACAGGACTACTCCAAGCGCCTGTTGGCAAACGTGCCGTCGCTGTCCGTGGCAAATGCGTATCGACGACCCCCTGTCACCACCGACACCCTCCTGCGCGTAGACAACCTTGCCGTGCGCTACGGCGACTTCACCGCCGTATCCGATATCTCCTTCGAGGTCGCGCGCGGCTCCACCCATGCGCTGGTGGGCGGGTCCGGCTCCGGCAAAACCACCACAGGCCGCACGATCGCCATGTTTAACCAGCCTGCTGAGGGCAGCATCACCCTCGACGGTGAGGAACTGACCACGCTGAGCCCGAAGCAGAAGCGCAACTTCCGCAACCGCATCCAGATGGTGTACCAAAACCCGTTTTCCTCACTGGATCCGAAGATGCGGGTCGGCGAGATTGTGGCGGAGCCGCTGCGCAACCTCGCGGGGGCGTCGAAACGCGAAAGCCTTGCGCGCGCCAACGAATACCTGGAGCGTGTGGCGCTTGACCCGGAACGCTTTGCGTCACGCACGCCTGCGCAATTGTCCGGTGGGCAGCGCCAACGCGTCGCCATCGCACGCGCGCTCATCGTCGAACCGGAACTCGTGGTGCTCGACGAGGCCGTCTCCGCACTCGACGTGACCGTGCAGGCGCAGATCCTGGAGCTGCTGGAAAACCTCCAGCGCGAACTGGGGCTGACCTACGTGTTCATCTCCCACGACCTGGCGGTGGTGCGCCAGATCTCGGATACGGTGAGTGTGTTCAGCCGCGGCCAACAGGTGGAATATGGCCCTACCGACGAGGTGTTCTCGCACCCGCACGACGATGTCACTCGTGAACTTATCGACGCCATCCCCGGCACCGTCTTCCGTGCCCGACAGTTAGGAGAGTTTGTTGTCTAACGACATTATCGACCTGCTCGCAGAAACCCCGGCCGACCTTGCCGAACTGCGCCGCCGCCGACCCGAAGCGGTTGAAAACGCCCAGCGCAGCTTCGCAGCCCTGTTTGAGCCCACCAACCCGGCGCTGATCGAGGCGCTGCCGGTATCCACCCGCTACGCCGTCGCCGCCTTCGTCGCCGGCATTTCCGGTGCGCAGCGTGCCGCGGAGTTCTACGCGGACTTGCTTGTCGACGAAGACGAGGCGCTCGTTGCCGTGGTCGAAGACGCGGTGCGCGCAGGTGTATCCGCCGGCCCCTACGCGGGCGGGGACTTTGTCACCTTCGGCGAGGGGCAGCTCGCCGCCGCCTTTGACTTCGCCCACCTGCTCACCTTCCACCCGAAGGACGCCTCGCCCGCGGCGATCGGGCACCTGCAGACCACTGGCTACACCGAGGACGCGATCGTCTCACTCGGCCAACTCATCTCCTTTGTGGCGTTCCAGCTGCGCGTCGTGCACGGTGTGCAGGTGCTGGCTGGGGGAGCGGCTGCGGGTGGTTCGGGTGCTGCTGTTGCGGATGCTGCTGTTGAGCGCACCGCCGGCGTCGCCGATCCCGGCTGGACGCCCGCTGCGGTGACCCTGCAACCCGAGGTCGTCGCACCCGAGAAGTTTGTCAACCACTCCCTGGGGTGGAAGCCATGGGTGGCACCACTTGAAGAGTCCGAGTTCACCGACGAGCAACGCGACGCTCTGATCAAGCCGGAACGCATCGGCATGGAGTACTTCCGTCTGCTCGCCCGCGACCCGCAGGCGCTGAAAGCCCGCACCCTGACCGACCTGGACACCTTCTACAACACCGAAGGTGGCCTGGGCCGTGCCGAGCGCGAACTTGCCGCCACCGTCGCCTCCCGTTTGAACGGCTGCGAGTACTGCGCATCAGTGCACCAGGCACGTTCGAAGGAGGAAGGCGGCGACGCGGAGGCGATCGACCGTCTCCTCGACGAAGGCGTGGAGGCGGACCTTGGCTCTGATGCCTGGGACGCGATCCGCCAGGCTGCGGTTGCGCTGACCCGCACCCCGTTTGAATTCGGTGCCGAGCACGTCGAGGTATTGCGCGAGGTCGGGTTGGATGATCTGGCGATCATCGACGTGATCAACTCGTCAGCCTTCTTCAACTGGGCCAACCGTCTCATGCTCACGCTCGGCGCGCCGGATGTGCCGAAGCGCTACCGCTAGCGCCTGAACCCGCGGCGGCGTTTTTGGTCGCGCCAGATGAGGTCGTCGTCACGCCATTGCGCGGGCGGCGTCGGGTTGGAGGCGTAGGCGAAAACCCAAATGAACAGCAACATGACGAACACGCCGTAGGTCACGCGGCTGTCGCCCGCGTCATCCGCCGCCGGGATGAAAATGATCAGCCCGAGCAGAAGCAGCCAGCCGGTGCGGCACTCTTTCTGTTCGATGGGGCTGCGCTGATCCTTGCGGGTAAAGATGGCCCGGCCCGGGCTCATGTCCTCCCCAAGACGCGGCATGAGCAACCAGCACAACAGATAGGCGAAGATGCCACCGCCGAAAATAAACCCGGTGAGCACAAACGCGATACGCACCGCCACCGGATCGTAGCCGTAGCGGGCACCGAAACCGGTGCACACACCGCCGAATACGGCCCGACCACCTTGGTCTTTCGTGATGCGCCGCGGGCGGGTTTGGTTGCGTCCCTTAGTGTGGTGTAACGCTTGCTGATGGTGGGCCCTGGAAAATGCAGGGGCGGCCATCGTCAGTAACTTTTCGACTCAACTACCACATCTCACCGAAAGGAACATGACGATGACCGCTGCACCGCATTCTATCGACCCGGCAACCTATTTGGATGATCTGCTCGCCCAAGCGTCTCCGGATCTGATGCGCCAGATGCTGCAAGGGTTTATCAACCAAATCCTCTCCGCCCAGGCCGACACCGTGTGCGGGGCTGAATACGGTGTTGCCTCCACCGAGCGGGTCAACCACCGCAACGGGTATCGCCACCGCGACCTCGACACCCGTGTCGGCACGATCGACGTGGCGGTACCGAAGCTACGCCACGGCGCGTTCTTCCCGGACTGGCTGTTAGAACGTCGCTCACGAGCAGAACGGGCCCTATCGACCGTGATCGCGACCTGCTACCTCAAAGGGGTCTCCACCCGCAGGATGAACGATCTGGTGGCCACCCTTGGCATTAACAACCTGTCGAAATCACAAGGCTTACGCATGTCAGAAGAACTCGACGAGATGGTCGACGATTTCAAAAACCGCCCACTGGACCCCGGCGGCTACGCCTACCTGTCGTGCGACGCGTTGACAATCAAAGTGCGTGAAGGTGGCCGGGTGGTCAAATGCTCCGTACTTTTGGCCACCGGTGTTAACGCTGACGGCTACCGGGAAATGCTCGGTATGCATGTTGCCACCACGGAATCCAACGCGTCGTGGAAGGGCTTCTTCCAGGACTTAAAAGCTCGTGGACTTCGCGGTGTCTTCCTTATCACCAGTGACGCCCATGAGGGCATCCAGCACGCGATATCTGAAGTGCTGCCCGATGCGTCGTGGCAGCGCTGTCGCACCCACTTCGCGAAGAATCTCTATGAGAAAGTCCCCAAAATGCAGTGGCCGATGGTCTTAAGCGATGTTCCAGACGATCTTCCAACAACCGGATGAGGAATCAAACTGGGCGCAAGCCCGTGAAGTTGTTGACTTGTTGGAACCGAAGTTTCCCGAGGTTGCAGCCTATTTGGAGGAATCACTCGATGAGGTGCTGGCGTTTACCGCAGCACCGAAACCAGTCTGGACAAAGGTGTGGTCGAACAACCCCACTGAACGGCTCAACCGGGAGATCCGCCGGCGCACCGACGTCGTGGGGATCTTCCCAAACCGTGAATCCATCATTCGGCTTGTCGGTGCCGTCCTTGCCGAGCAACACGACGATTGGATCC
>NZ_KV827938.1:80389-82134 GCF_001836265.1 Corynebacterium sp. HMSC036E10 | reverse complement strand
TCATGGCGACCACCACCAACTAACCGCCTAACCACAACCCCAAACTTCATACCGAGCCGAAAGCACAAACCGCTACACCACTACACGGGACTTGACCGCGGGTTTCCCACATGTGCTTGAGCGATGTCGATGAGGTTTGAGCCATGCGTGCCATTATCCGTATCTCCGGTGAACTTCGCAGCAGGGGTTTCGAGAATGGCGGGGCCTGCGCGAGGGCCTTGGTGGTAGCTCGAAAGCTACTAGAAAGCTACTCGAAAGGGAATGTTTCTAGGTTGAGCTGCGGAAACTCGTCTACTAGAAAGCCTTTCGAGTAGAATTCCTTCTGTGCGTCCAGAGAGAAACTACCGAGATGACCCGAGCCTTCTTCTGCGTCTGCCGGAAGATCAATGGTTCGAGCGAAAGTCTTTCCGCATCAAGCCGAAGGATCTCGCCAAGACCATCGTCGGCATGGCAAATGCGGAGGGCGGCATTATTGCTGTCGGAATTACTGACCGGGAGTTTGATGGGGCACCGACGCCTAAGCAGGACAATGATCTGAGACAAACATCGCTCGACCACACGGATCCAACCGTGCGTGTTCGAATCGAGCCGTTCGATGTTGGCGACGGTGCGCAGGTTTACCTGTTTCATGTAGACCCGAGTGAGCATGTGCATTATTTGCGGTCGGGGGACTGCTTCCTGCGTGTCGGCGACGAATCTCGGTTGCTGAATGCAGACGGCATTCTCGAACTGCGTTACACCAAGGGTGAGCAACAGTTCGATGCGACGGTGCTGCCCCGTGTCGGTATGGGTGATCTCGATATGGAGGTCGTTGGTGAATATGCCAACGTTATTGGTTCTTCTTCCGCTGAAGACGCTCTTAAAGCAAGAAATCTCATCGACCGTGAAGGTAGGCCCCGAACAGCAGCACTCTTGCTCTTCGGTAAAGACCCGCAAGAGTTCTTCCCTAATGCACATGTCCGTGTTCTGCGGTTCGGTGAGGATGAGCGGCTCGCGGGTCATCAGCAACAGCTTTTGGCCGACGACCGGTTTGAGGGGCCGTTGCCACAACAAATTGGGGCTGCTCAGCGGGCGATTGAGGGGATGCTGCCGCAAGTCCGGCGCCTGGGTGCTTCGGGGTTGTTCGAGGATGAAAATCTCATCCCGAACGACGTTTGGCTTGAGGGATTAGTAAATGCTGTCATTCACCGGTCGTACAGCATGGCTGGTGACCATGTGCGGTTCGAGATCTATCCATCTCGCATCGAAGTTTCGAGTCCGGGGCGCTTTCCCGGTTTGGTGGACCCCACACGACCAGAATCTATTGCTCGATTTGCGCGCAATCCTCTCATTGCGCGGGTGACGGCAGAGCTTCGGATTGGTCAAGAACTCGGCGAGGGTATCCGCCGTATGTTTGCAGGTATGCGGCGAGTGGGGTTTGCTGACCCGATTTACCAGCAGACGAGCGGAAGTGTTCTGCTTACGTTGAAGGCGGTTCAACGGCTTGATCCGAAGACCGCGGACTCCCTCCCGCCTCACGCCGGCAGCGTCCTGTCAGTCATGCAAGCGAAAGGCAGGCCAATGTCTACGGGGGAGGTTGCAGATGCTTTGGGGATTTCGAACCCGCCTGCCCGCCGCGCGTTGAAAGCGCTGCGGGAGGAGGGCCTTATTCAATGGCGCGGTAAAGGTCCGCGGGACCCTCGGGCGGTATGGCTTTTGGAAGGGCCTTTGCGGTAGCTCGAAAGCTACTAGAAAGCTACTCGAAA